>NZ_DBFZUT010000080.1:0-19677 GCF_048519415.1 Faecousia sp.
GAATATATGTTGTAAATATGGATGGTTATATTGGAACATCTGTGAAAAAAGAAATTGAGTATGCTGAAGGGCATGGAAAAGAAGTGGTGTATCATTACAATCAGTAGATTTTAATTCATAAAACAGTTAGATAAACTTGAATTTGAAAACCACGATTTCATAAGTGGTTACTGCCCCTCATAGGGCTTTAATAAAATCCTCCAAAACGCTTGAAAACAAAGGATTTATCGCAATGTGTCCGCCTTATCCCTTTATACGATTTCACTTGCGTTTATGCTTCCCTCGCCACCTCATAAGGGCAAAAATAAGGGAAGAAAAATCTGATAACAAGCTATAAAAACAAGTGGCAATCGGGAAACTGTGACATATGTGCGAATATATTATACTGGAGGATTTCAAGATGGACAAGTACATTTATGATGAAAACAACGGTCTTTGGTATGAACTGCAAGGCGAATACTATTTGCCGTGCCTTAGCTTGCCACCCGAAGAAGAAAAGCCTATCGGGATATGGGGACAGCGGCGCAAACGCTACCTGAAAGAACATAGAAAAGCAACCTACACAACACTTCTGACCAGCGGTAAGCTCAACACTTATCTTTCCGGCATCAACGAACAGGCGCAGGAACGCTTTGAACGGCTCATAGATGGCATGAAGCAGGCACAGGGTATCACGGAACAATTAAAGGCGGAAAACGCCTTAGAATGGGTCAGGAGAATGAATAATATACGGGCTTGTGCGATGGAGATTGTGAATAAAGAAATCATCTTCGCATAGCAGACTGGCGGTAACGCAAAGCGAGGGGTAAAGGTGTAAATGCCTTACCCCTCGTATTTTATGACGAGAATATGGCTTAACACAAGGCATTTGTTGGTTAAAAGCGCTACAGTAGAGAGATTATGCTGAAAACATAGGGTTTGGCAATCCAAAAGCAAACTTTTTATGAATGTTGTCTGTTGCCTCTTGACTTATATCGGCAATCTATATATAATCGATATGTAGACTGTCGATACAAGGAGGGACATATATGGCAATTGATAAATCTCTGATTTCAGGGAATACAGATATGCTGATTTTGAAGCTGCTTGAAAAACAAGATATGTATGGGTATCAGATGATAGAAGAACTTGCGAAGCAATCCGACCATACTTTTGAATTGAAAGCAGGAACATTATATCCTCTGCTCCATCTCTTAGAGCAAAAGCAGTATCTTGTGTCCTATGACGGAGAAACTGTTGCGGGGAAAACAAGAAAATATTACAGGATTACAGATGAAGGGAAAAGATTTCTTGTGGTGCGGCTGTCTGAGTGGGAAAGCTACTCTGCCGCAGTCAATAAGGTTTTGTCGGGGGGTGTTTTGCTTGCAGGAATATAATTCTCCCGAAGAATATATCAAGGATGTTCAAAGATACATTCGTTGGAGCAGAGTAAAGGTTGTGGCAACAAGAGAGCTTTCTGACCACATAAACGACCAATACGATGCTTTGCGGGAAAACGGTCTGAATCAGAAAGAAGCAATGAGAAAAGCCATTGAAGAAATGGGCGATGCAGATGTAGTTGGGACAGAGCTTGATATTGTCCACCGCCCGAAAGTGAATTGGCTGTTGCTGCTCATAGCAGGCGTGTTGCTGCTGAGTGGTATTCTAATCTCTGCTATGCTAACCTCAATATCCCTGACCGTACCAAAGATAATCGGTATTGTGCTTGGAGTTTGTGTTGCTGCTTTTTTGTATTTTATTGATTACACTGTCTTAATTCGCTTTCCAAGAGCGTTATACGGACTGCTCTCACTGGCGGCAATCTTCGGGCTACTCTATGAATTATGGAACGGATTTGCACCGCTTGGATACGGTTTTCTGTTCTACCTGCTGCTATGCTATCCGATTGTTTTGGTCGGAATCCTGTTTTATGAAAAGAACAGTGAAATCGAGACAAAAATCATACATTACTGGCTATATGCTATTTTTCCGCTGACTTTAGCGTTAATAAATCAAGCGTTTCCAGTTTTTGTGTTGCTGTTGGCTTGCGAGCTATTCATCTTTTGCTGCGGGTTAAAATTAAAATGGCTGAAATGGAATTGACCGTCATAAAACGCTCCAGCGTGTCCCTTCGGATAATGGTCTTGCGCCCTACCTTTAAGACAGGCAGCTTGCCCCAGTCCACCAATTTCCGCATGGTGTTCCTGCCGATACCCGTACATTCGGCGGCTTCCTCGATGGTCATACCTATTTTAACTGCGTTCATTATCTCATCCTCCTTTTGAAATACTTGTTTTGCAACTGTACAATCCTAATTATACTTATTTTGCAATCTCGTGTCAACCTGTTTTGCAACTGTTTAGGAATTTTTTTTAATATTTATCCCGTTTCAGGGTTGCAATCTGCATTTTGATGTGCTATAATGATACTCGTCAGGAGGTGAAAACCTTGAAAAAAGAAATTGAATTCACCGCAAAACAAGTCGGTGAACGGGTAAAAGAGCGCCGAACAGAACTAAACCTTACCATGCCTGAGCTTGGAAAGCGTATCGGCGTAAACAAATCCACCATTCAGCGGTATGAAGCAGACGGCGTTGACCCGAAGCGTACTATGATTATCAACGGTCTTGCCGATGCGCTGCTTACCACTCCCGAATGGCTGACAGGGCTTTCCGAGGAAAAGGAATATGATGCCCGCACGCTCTGCCAAAAGGACATTGAGGAGCATATCAAAAAGTACCTTGATACGGTTTCCTCCACGGTCAGCGGAGAGCCGCACCAGCAGCTTCTTACCACCTTCCTCGGCAAGATGATTGACCTGTACTCGGTGCTGTGCCACTACTTTGCCAACGCTATGGCGGAGGTTGACCGTGTGGCGGAGGACGAGGGCTTGAAGCAGTCGATTATGCGGTATGCGATTGAGGTGGGCGCAATCGAAGAACGGGTCTACCGCAAAGAAATGGAAATACCTATCGAAGATATGAAGCGTTTTTTAGACGGAATTTTACATATCTACGATGAGGGACGCACCAAAGTATCTATGGGCGACCTCTTCGGGATAGTGACGGAAGCCGAAAACAGGCTTGCCGAAAAAGAAAATTCCGTGGCACCTTGACAAAAAAATATGCCGATTGAAACCAACCGGCAAAAGTGACATTCTTTACTTTACGCACACCATATGTCACAGTCCCGATTGCCACGGATAGAAAGGAGTTTTTATCTATGGCAAAAGGTTCTGTAAGAAAGAAAGGCAAAAAGTGGTACTACCGCTTCTATATCGAAGATGAAAGCGGCAATCTGGTACAGCGTGAATTCGTGGGAACAGAAAGCAAATCCGAAACGGAAGCCCTGCTCCGCAAGGCGATGGAGGACTACGAGGAAAAGAAATTCGTTGCAAAGTCTGAAAACGCCACGGTGGGAATGCTGCTGGATATGTGGGTGGAGGAAGAACTAAAGCCCGGCAGTCTCAGCAACGGTACGGTAATGGCATATCAGGGTACGGTAAACCGTATCAAGCAGCACCCTATCGGCAGCCGAAAGCTGAAAACCGTCACCGCCGACCATTTGCAGGCGTATATGGATTTTCTCAGCTTCGGCGGGACAAATCCCGACGGTACAACGGCAAAGGCACTTAGCAAAGGGTATCTGCGTTTGTTCTCGGCAGTCCTGCAAGGAGCGTTCCACTTTGCGGTATTCCCCAAACGGCTGATTACCTTCAACCCGATGCAGTATGTGGTATGGCGGGGCAAAAAAGAGGACTATGACCTGTTTTCGGACGAGGACGGCAATACCGATTCCACACCCACGCTCAGCCATGAGCAATATCTGAAGCTGGAGGAATTTCTGAAAAAGAAAGATAACCCCGCTTTACTGCCCATTCAGATTGCCTACTACACGGGGCTTCGCATCGGCGAAGTCTGCGGCTTGACTTGGCAGGATGTCAACCTTGACAAGCAGTACCTTACGGTGCGCCGCAGTATGCGCTACAACGGGGCAAGGCATAAAACCGAGATAGGAGCGACCAAACGGAAGAAAGTCCGTACCGTGGACTTCTGCGACACGCTGGCGGCGATCCTCAAAGCGGCGAAAACCGAACAGCACAAAAACCGCCTCCAGTATGGCGGGCTTTACCACCTCAACTACTACACCGAGGTGAAGGAAAAAGACCGTACTTACTACGAGGTTTACAGCCTGCCGAGGACAGATGAAATCCCAGAGGGGTACAAGGAAATATCCTTTGTCTGCCTCAGACCTGACGGCGCATACGAATCACCGAGTACGGTAGGGATTATGTGCAGGACGGCAAGCAGAAAGGTCGAGGGCTTGGAGGGCTTTCATTTCCACCAACTTCGTCACACATTCACGAGCAATCTGCTCTCAAACGGGGCAGCGCCGAAGGATGTGCAGGAGCTTCTCGGACATGCCGATGTCAGTACCACAATGAATATTTACGCTCACGCTACAAGGGAAGCGAAGCGTACTTCCGCAAGACTGCTGGATAAGGTGGTCGGCGGAGAGTAAAAAACTTTCCCTTGTTTCGGCTCGTAAGGGCAAAAACAAGGGAAAATACATAAGGTTGGAACACAAGATAGGCGAAATGCCTTGAAAATACAGCGTTTTCAGAGGGTTTAACAGATAAATTTGAATTTGACGAGGTATTGATAGAATGGTAGAAGTAAAATTTTATGACAATGTCGCAGATGAATTTTTGAAGTTTGCAGTGATAATATCCAAAACAGATAACAAGTGGGTATTCTGTAAACACAAAGAAAGAGAGACTTATGAAATACCAGGAGGTCACAGAGAACCTGGAGAAAGTATTTTAGAAACAGCTAAAAGAGAATTACAAGAAGAAACAGGAGCAGTTGATTTTAGAATTGAACCAATATGTGTGTATTCTGTTAAAGGAAAGACACGAGTAAATGAAAATATTGATGATGAAACTTTCGGAATGCTATTTATTGCAGACATTAACTCATTTGAGGAATTACATAGTGAGATTGAGAAGATATTGATTTCAGATAAGTTAGTTGAAAATTGGACATATCCTTTAATTCAACCTATATTGATTGAAGAAGCAAAAAAAAGAGGCTTTATATAAATAGACAAGCAACGGAAACTTTCAGTTTGGCGAACTGATAAAATCCCTTTAGGAACTAAAGGGCGCACTTCTATACTCTCCTATCGGGAGTATGTGCGTCCTGCGGAGCTTCATTCTCCGTCAGCAGAAAAAACTGCCAGACCGAGAATGTTTCGTCACTTTGTTCCGTCAAGGGAGCTACACTCCCTTGCGACGCTTGTGCGTCTATCCCTTGTGGACTTGCCGTCCGCAAACGGTTTTGACAAACCGTTTGCCGCCAGCAAGTTTGAAGATTAGACATAAACAAATCCTCCGCATGGTCTAAGCCATACGGAGGATTAACTGTTTTACGGACACCCGTCTATCGCTCTGCAGGGTGTTTGTTCTGCTGTAAGATCAGTCTGCGACGTAGGGCAGCAGGGCGATCTGACGGGCGCGCTTGATGGCGACGGTCAGCTGACGCTGATGCTCGGCGCAGGTGCCGGTCGTGCGGCGGGGCAGGATCTTGCCGCGCTCGGACGTGTAGCGGCGAAGCTTGGCAGCATCCTTGAAGTCGATGCTCGTAACCTTGTCCACGCAGAAGTTACAAACCTTTCTGCGCTTGCGGGGCCGAGTTCTATCATTGGCCATGATGAAATCCTCCTTCTTGCAATCTCAGGGAAAAAGCTCAATCAAAACGGGAGCTGGCTGTCGTCGTCCTCGATCATCGAGAAGTCGGAAGCCGGCGCGGGGGCAGCGGGTGCGGCGTAGCCGTGGGAGCTGCCCGCAGCAGGCGCAGCCGGTGCGCTGTAGCCATAGGACGGCGCGGGGGAATACCCGCCGCTGTCGCCTGCGGCATCGCGCTTGGAGTCGCCGAAGTAGACATTGTCTGCCACGACCTCTGCGCTGCGGCGCTTGTTGCCCTCTTTATCGGTCCAGTTGCGGATCTGGAGCCGACCGGAGACCACCGCCATGCGGCCCTTGGTGAAATACTTGCTGACGAATTCCGCCGTATTGCGCCATGCCACGATGTCGATGAAGTCCGTTTCCTTCTCGCCGTTGTTCGCGCTGCTGCCGAAATCACGGTCAACCGCGAGGGAGAAGGATGCGACCGCGATGCCGGAACCGGTACGGCGCAGCTCGGGGTCACGGGTGAGACGGCCCATGAGAACGATATGGTTCAGCATGAGGAGTCCCCCTTACGCTTCGACAGCGACGATGATGGAGCGCAGGATACCGTCGGTGATCTTGAACACACGGTCCAGCTCAGCGGGGAGCTCGGGCTTGCATTCGCAGTTCATCAGGACATAGTAGCCTTCGGGCAGGTCGTTGATCGGGTAGGCCAGTCGGCGCTTGCCCCACTCCTCGATGCTCGTGAGAGTACCTTCTGCCTCAACCATCGCCTTGAACTTTTCCACGAGAGCGGCAATACCCTCTTCGCCCTGAGCGGGGTCGATGATATAGACGATCTCATACTTACCGGAAATCTTAGCCATTGTTGTTTGCACCTCCTTTTGGACTTGTGGCCGCCGCGCTGCGGCGGCAAGGATCGCCTGAAATTCACAGGCCTATCTATTTTACCGTTCCGTGCGGCAAAAGTCAAGCATTTTCCAAACTTTTTTGTGGAGAAATTCCGCGTGTTCCGGGGAGAGCACCGGAAAACAGGATCACAGTCCCAGAATCGTGACTACGAGTCCGGCAATGCCCAGCAGGATCATGATCGCGCCGCCGATGCGTGTGCCGATCAGAAAAGACCGGGTCGGCTCGCCGTTTGCTTCATTTTGCTGGGAGTTCACGATCTCAAAGATATCCTCCGGGAAGAACAGCATGAAAAAACCGATCAGCGGGAAAAAGAAGATGCCGATGAACATCATTGCGGATACCCCCTTGTGAACTCATGATAATAGTACAGGAGCAGCACCGCGTGATGACAGCTTCGTCATTCGCAGGGTAGTGCTTTGCAAATGACTCTCCTGTATCAGGTGGTGCTGCCCCGAGAATTTCCCCTGACTGCCGGAGATCAGCCGGACAGTCGCTCAATGAGAAGGGCAATAAATCCCCCGATGCCGATCAGGATCATGATCGCGCCGCCAATGCGCGTGCCGATCAGAAAAGACCGGGTCGGTTCGCCGTTTGCTTCATTCCGCCGAGAATTCATGATCTCAAAAATATCCTCCGGGAAGAACAGCATGAAAAAACCAATCAATGGGAAAAAGAATACTCCGATAAATTCCATCGTTTGCACCTCCCTGCAGTCTCATTATAGCACAGTGCGGCCTTCCGTCGATGAGGCAAAGCAGGGGAAATGCGATTTTCTCCCGTTTCCACAAATCCCGCAGCGCGAAAACGTTTCCAAAGCGGCCCCGCTTGTGGATTTTTCCCGCGCGGGATGCATCCTGCGTGAAAACAGCTTGCATTTTTGCCCGGAAAATGCTATTCTTTATGGGTACAAGGCTGTAAATTTTGACGCAGACAGGAGGAACGCAGAATGAAAAAGCTAACCGGTTCCATCGTCGCGCTGGTCACTCCGTTCCATGAGGACGGCAGCGTTGATTTTGCCCGCCTTCGGGAGCTGTGTGACTGGCACATCGCCAACGGTACGGACGCGATCCTTGCGCTCGGCACCACGGGCGAGACGGCGTCCACCTCGCTGGAGGAGGATATCAAAACACTGGAATGCGTGATCGACCACGTCAACGGCCGCGTCCCCGTCATCGCGGGCGCAGGCTCGAACTCCAGTGAGATGCAGAAGCACAAGAGCGTCATCTATTCCCAGATGGGCGCGTCGGCGCTGCTGTGCATCAGCCCCTATTATGTCAAGACGAATGAAGAGGGCATGTACCGCCACTTCATGATGTCGGCGGATGCGGCTACCGCGCCGATCATCCTCTATAACGTCCCCGGCCGCACCGGCTGCAAAATTTCGCCGGACGTTGTGCGGCGGCTCTCCGTCCACCCGAACGTCATGGCCATCAAGGAGGCCAGCGGCGATATCGGCTACGCCATGAAGGTCGCGCGTTACCTGAGCGACGACTTCACGATGTACAGCGGCAACGACGACATCACCATCCCGCTGATGTCCCTCGGCGCGTCCGGCGTCATCTCCGTGTGGGCGAACGTCATGCCGCGCACCGTGCACGACATGGTCACGGACTATCTGGCGGGCCGCCACGAAAAGGCTCTGCAGACGCAGCTGCGCTATCTTGACCTCATCAACGCCCTGTTCATGGAGGTCAACCCCATCCCCGTGAAGACGGCCATGAACCTGATGGGCCTGCAGGCCGGGCATTTCCGTATGCCGATGTATCCCATGGCCCCGGAGAATCTGGGCCGTCTGAAGCGCATTATGCGCGAGGCCGGGCTCCCTGTGCAGGAGGATGCGGAATGAAGGTATTCCTGAGCGGCTACGGCAAAATGGGCCGCATGCTCGAGGAGCTGGCGCTGGAGCGCGGCTGGGAGGTCGTCGGCCATGCCGACATTACCTGCCCCGAGGCCTATGAAACGGCCCCCGGCGCGGACGTCTGCCTCGATTTTTCCGGCGTCGGCGCGCTGAAGCCCCTGCTCGGCTACCTGCGCCGCACGAAGACCGCCCTTGTCAGCGGCACGACCGGCCTGACGGAGCCGGACCTCGACGCCCTGCAGGAGCTGGGCCGCGAGCTGCCTGTCATCTGGACGGCGAACTACAGCACGGGCATCGCCGTGTTCCGCCGGATGCTGCATGATTATGCGGGCGTTCTTGCTGGCTGGGACAAGGAGATCGTGGAAATCCACCACAACCAGAAGGCCGACGCGCCGAGCGGCACGGCAAAGCTCCTGCTGCAGGAGCTGGACCCCGAGGGCACGGCGACGGTCCTTCACGGCCGCGAGGGCCTCTGCGGCAAGCGCAAGCCGGAGGAGATCGGCGTGTTCTCGCTGCGCGGCGGAACGGTCGCGGGCGAGCATACCGTCTATTTCTTCGGCGAGGATGAGACGCTGCAGATCACGCACAGAGCTGCGAGCCGCAGAATTTTTGCGGCGGGCGCTTTGCGCGCTGCGCAGGCCATCTGCGGGCGGGGCCCGGGCTTCTATACGCTCGACGAGCTGCTGTTTGAAATCTGACCGATATCAATATAAGGAAGAACGACTATGGAAAAACTGAAACCCCGCACTCTCTCCGGCTTTATGGAGCTGCTGCCTGCGCCGCAGCAGAAGTTCGAGCGTATGCTGGAGATCCTGCGGAAGAACTTCGCCCTCTACGGCTTCACGCCCATCGACACGCCCATCATCGAGTCGGCCGAAATCCTGCTGGCCAAGGGCGGCTGTGAGACGGAAAAGCAGATTTACCGCTTCCAGAAGGGCGACTCCGATCTGGCCCTGCGCTTCGATCACACCGTTCCGCTGGCAAAATACGTCGCCCTGCACGAGAACGAGCTCTGCTTCCCGTTCCGGCGCTATGCCATTGGCAAGGTCTACCGCGGCGAGCGCGCCCAGCGCGGCCGCTTCCGCGAATTCTATCAGGCCGATATCGACATCATCGGCGACGGCAAGCTCTCCGTCGTCAACGAGGCGGAAATTCCGTCCATTATTTATAAGGTATTCTCGGAGTTCGGCCTGAAGCGCTTCTGCATCAGCGTGAACAACCGCAAAATTCTCAACGGCTTCTATGCCATGCTCGGCCTGACGGAAAAGTCCGGCGATATCATGCGCACGGTGGACAAGCTTGACAAGATCGGCCCGGACAAGGTCCGCGTCATCCTCGTCGAGGACATCGGCCTTTCGCAGCAGGATGCCGACGAAATTCTCCGCTTCATCGCCATCCGCGGCACGAATGCCGAGGTGCTCGAGCGCCTTGGGTCCTATCGCGGCCGCGACGAGGCCTTTGACACCGGCCTCGACGAGCTTACGACCGTGACGAAGTATCTGGCGGCCTTCGGTGTGCCGGAGGAGAACTTTGCCGTCGACCTGACCATCGCCCGCGGGCTGGACTACTACACCGGCACCGTCTATGAGACGCGCATGCTCGACCATCCTGAGATCGGCGCGATCTGCGCAGGCGGCCGCTATGACAATCTGGCGGAGTATTACTCCGACCGCAGCCTGCCCGGCGTCGGCGTAGCTATCGGCCTGACACGCCTGTTCTATGTGCTCGACGAGCAGGGCATGCTCAATCCGGACCTGCTCACAGCCCCGGCCGACGTGCTGCTGCTGCCCATGACGGACGACTTTACCGCCGCCGTCGAGCTGGCGACGCGCTTCCGCAATGCGGGCCTGCGCACGCAGATCTACTCCGAGCAGAAGAAGTTCAAGGCGAAAATGACGTATGCCGACAAGCTGGGCATCCCGTATGTCGTCTTCCTCGGCGAGGACGAGATCGCGCAGGGCACCTGCTCCGTCAAGGACCTGCGCACCGGTCAGCAGGTCAGCCTGTCGCCGGATGAGGCAGTCGAGCTGATCCACAAGGGAATTTCCGAGCTGAACAAGGGCTCCGTGATTTTAGAGAAATAATTTTTGGGGGAATTGATCCATGACGCAATCGAGAACGCACAACTGCGGCGAGCTTCGTCTCGCCGACGTCGGCAAGACCGTCACGCTGGCGGGCTGGCTGGAAAATATGCGCGAGGTCGGCAGCAATCTGGCCTTTGTCGTCCTGCGCGACTTCTACGGCACGACGCAGGTCGTCATTGAGTCGGAGGAGATGATGCAGGCCTTCAAGCCCATCAACCGCGAATCCACGATCTCCGTGACCGGCGTGGTACGCGAGCGCACCAGCAAGAATCCGAAGCAGCCCACGGGTGAGATCGAGGTCGTGCCGGAGAGCGTCTCCGTGCTTGGCCGCTGCCGCTACAATGCGCTGCCTTTCGAGATCAACCGCTCGAAGGAGGCTGACGAAAATCAGCGCCTGAAGTACCGCTATCTGGACCTGCGCAACCCGGAGGTCAAGAAGAACATCATCCTGCGCTCGAATGTCGTGGCGGACCTGCGCCGCAGCATGACGGAGCGCGGCTTCCTCGAGATCACCACGCCGATCCTGACGAGCTCCTCGCCCGAGGGCGCGCGCGACTATCTTGTCCCGGCCCGCAACCATCCCGGCAAGTTCTATGCCCTGCCGCAGGCCCCGCAGCAGTTCAAGCAGCTGCTCATGACCTCCGACTTCGACCGCTATTTCCAGATCGCGCCGTGCTTCCGCGATGAGGACGCCCGCGCCGACCGCAGCCCCGGCGAGTTCTATCAGCTGGATATGGAGATGGCCTTCGCTACGCAGGACGACGTCTTTGCCGTCCTTGAGGATGTGCTGCCCCCGGTGTTCACGAAGTACGGCAAGTACAAGGCGGCCTCCGCGGCGCCGTTCCGCCGCATTTCGTTCCGCGAGTCCATGGACCGCTATGGTTCCGACAAGCCCGATCTGCGCATCGACCTTGAGCTGACCGACGCCGCCTGCCTGCAGGACTGCGGCTTTGAGCCGTTTGCCGGGCAGACCGTCAAGGCCGTCGTCGTGCCGGACTTCCACAAGACCCGCAAGTTCATCGACAAGCTCTGCGCCGAGGCCGAGATGCTCTCCGGCGGCAAGGCCTACTGGTTCCGTCTGGACGAAAACGGCGAGCTGGTCGGCGGCATCTCCAAGTTTGTCGCCGAAAAGAAGGACGAGGTCATCGAAAAGCTCGGCCTGACGAAGAACAGCTTCGTCGCGCTGGCCGCCGGCAAGTACGGCGCGGCCGTCAAGACCGCAGGCGTACTGCGCAAGCTGCTCGGCGCGCAGGTCGAGGGCCATATGGATGCCGAGCGCTATGAGTTCTGCTGGATCGTCGACTTCCCGATGTATGAGATCGGCGAGGAGTCCGGCGAGCTGGAGTTCTGTCACAATCCGTTCTCCATGCCGCAGGGCGGTCTGGAGGCGCTTGAGCGCGCGCATCGCGGCGAGATCGACCCGCTGACGATCAACGCCTATCAGTACGATCTGGTCTGCAACGGCGTGGAGCTGTCCTCCGGCGCCGTCCGGAACCACGACCCCGAGATCATGATCCGTGCCTTTGAGCTCGTGGGCCTCGGCGAAGCCGATGTCAAGGCCAAGTTCCCGGCCATGTACAATGCGTTCTGCTACGGTGCGCCCCCCCATGCCGGTATCGCTCCGGGCGTGGACCG
Organism: Faecousia sp.; assembly: GCF_048519415.1. Classification (NCBI taxonomy): domain Bacteria; kingdom Bacillati; phylum Bacillota; class Clostridia; order Eubacteriales; family Oscillospiraceae; genus Faecousia; species Faecousia sp. Next base: position 12,157 of record NZ_DBFZUT010000080.1, read on the forward strand.
CATGGTCATGCTGCTGGCCGGTGAGGACTCCATCCGCGAGGTCATCCCGTTCCCGATGAACAAGAATGCGCAGGACCTGATGATGGACGCCCCGTCCGCTGTCGATCCGAAGCAGCTTGCCGATGTGCACATCGCCATCGTCGAAGACAAATAAGCAAAACAATGACCCTGCTGCGAGCTTGCAGCAGGGTCATTTTTATGGCAGCACCGCACAATTGCAGTTTCGGCCTTCGCCGGTTATTTTTTGCCGATCCATCGGTTCGAAAAGTTTGAGGTATTGCGCAGCCGTTGGCGGCTTTGCCGCCTTACGGATGCGGCATGCCCCTTGCGGGTACACAAAGTACATCTGCACTTTTCAAACCTTGTCTCGACTAAAAATCCCTCGCCGAATGCTCTCGCTGAATTATGCGGTGCTGCCTTATGCATTTTCTGGCGGATTTTCCTGCACATAGGCATCGAACAGGGCTGCGGCGCTTTCGCACAGCCCGGCGCAGGGACGTTTGGCGTAATACTGCGCCGTCCGGGCCTCCGGCGCGCCGCCGGGCTTCGTCTCTACCCCGGCCAGAAGGTCCCGGCAGAGATAGGAGCCATGGGCGGTCTGAAAGCGATGGGCCAGCTCCTGCACGCGGGCGTAATGCGCCTGCTTGCGCTCGTGCGTCGGGATGTCCGTATCCGCATACAGCAGCCCGGCCAGCAGGACCATGGCGCTGACCGCGCCGCAGACCTCGCGGAGCCGCCCAATGCCGCCGCCGAGGGAGGCACCGAGTTTCATGGCCGTCTCGCGCGGCAGCAGCTCCGGATAGGCGCACAGGACGGCCTGCGCGCAGTTGCAGCCCGTTTCAAAATTCGCGCGGGCGAGCGCGGCATGGCCCGTCATCGCGGAGCCTCCGGCAGCCTGATGCCGTTGAAGCGGATGAGATAGCGGATGGGGTAGTAGTGGTCGAGATAATTTTCGGCGTACCACTCGAACGTCGCCTGCGGCAGATGCACAAGCTCCGGCGCATCGCAGCGGAACAGCTCAAACGTCTTGCGGTCGCCGCTGAGCAGGGCGGCCATCAGCTCCTTCTGGTCCTCGCTTGCCAGACGGTCGAGGCAGGCGTCCATCACGGCCGAGCAGATCAGCTCCTCCCGCGTGGCGCGGCTCTCCAGCCCGGCCAGCCATTCCAGCAGGGCCTCCGGCGGGAAGGCCTTGCGCGTGGTGACGAGCGCGAGCTTCTGGAATTCCTTGTCCGCGTTGCGCTGCAGCACGTCGATGAGATAGCGCAGCAGATCCTCGTCCAGACTGCAGCAGTCCAGCAGCACGGAGTAGACGCTGCGGGGATCGTCCGGCTCCTCGATGACGGGGGGATCGGGTTCCTTCGGCCCCTCGAGGTCCTCAAGAGCCTCGGGCGGTGTCTGCGTCGGCGCGGGGTCGCGGGCCAGCGCGGCGAGCAGATTCTCCGGCTTCAGGGCCTCCAGCTCGTCCTCGTCCAGCTCGGTTCCGTCCTGCGCGGCACAGCGGCGGAGGAACTCCGGCAGCCCCATGCCCTGGATCTGCTGCTGCAGCTCAATGGCGCGGGGCAGCGGCTCCTGCTGCGACAGAGAGATGCCCTCCGGCGGCTTGCGCGTCCCCTCGGAGAGCTCCTGCAGGAGCGTCATATAGTATTCCGGCACTTTCATGGCGCGGCCTCCCTTTGAGAGATCAAGAACGATCCCGAATTTCTTTGACTTTAGTATACTATATCGCGCGCAGGAATGCAACCGCGCCGGAGGATGCTTTTTTGCCCGGCGAGTTCTTGACAGTTTTTTTTTCAAAGGATATAATAAACAGTAATACCGCAAAATTCTGCAGAATGGGAGAAACCTATGAAAATCAAGATCACGTCTGACAGTACCTGCGATCTCTCGCCGGAGCTTCTGCGCGAGAATGACATCGAGCTTTTCCCCCTGTTTATCAACAAGGGCGACGAGAGCTTCCGCGACGGCGTCGATATCCAGCCCGCCGATATTTTTGCTCATGTTGCAGCGGGCGGCGCGCTGTGCAGCACGGCAGCCGTGCCGGTCGGCGTGTTCCACGACCGCTTTGCCGAGCTGGCAAAGGAATATGACGCCGTGTTCCATGTGAACATCGGCTCCGGCTTCTCCGCATCGCATCAGAACGCTGTTCTCGCTGCAGAGGACCTGCCGAATGTCTACGTTATCGATTCCCGCAACCTCTCCACCGGTCAGGGCCATGTTGTGCTCGAGGCCTGCCGCCTTGCAAAGACCGCCACGGACCCTGAGGAGATGTACCGGCAGCTCAATGCGTTTGCCCCAACGGTCGACGCCAGCTTCCTGCTCGACCGGCTGGATTACATGGTCAAGGGCGGCCGCTGCTCGTCGGTCGTGGCTCTCGGTGCGAACCTGCTGCGCTTGAAGCCGTGCATCGAGGTCGTGGACAACAAGATGATCGTCGGCAAAAAGTACCGCGGCAGCTATGTCAAGTGCATGGAGCACTATGTCCGCGACCGTCTGGAGAACTGCGACGACCTGCTGTACGACACGATCTTCATCACGCACACGCCCGTCCCGCAGGAGATCCTCGACACCGTGAACCGCACCGTGCGCGAGTGCGGCAGTTTCAAGCATATCTATGAGACAAACGCGGGCTGCACGATCTCGTGCCACTGCGGCGAGGGCACGCTCGGCGTGCTGTACCTGCACAAGCTCAAGAACTGATATTCGTACCATATTTTATGAATTTTGGCAAAAGCCTGTCGAAGAGGCCCAAGGGACTTCTTGACAGGCTTTTGCATACCTGTCCGCCCTGCCGCATAGCCTGTATCACGAGACTGTGGGGGAGGCTGTGATAATGAGCAATCTTTACGCCGACATTGCCAGAAGAACGGGCGGAGACATCTACATCGGCGTGGTGGGACCGGTGCGCACGGGAAAATCCACGCTGATCAAGCGCATCATGGAGGAACTGGTGATCCCCAATATCGAGGATCTCTATCAGCGCGAGCGGGCGCGCGACGAGCTGCCGCAGAGCGGCTCCGGCCGGACGATCATGACGGCGGAGCCGAAATTCGTGCCGGAGGAGGCCGTGGAGATCACGCCGGACGGCACGGCGCGCCTGTCCGTGCGGCTCATCGATTCCGTGGGCTATCTTGTGGACGGGGCCATCGGCGCGACGGAAAACGGCCAGCCGCGCATGGTCACGACGCCGTGGGCCGACACGGAGCTCCCTATGGAGGAGGCGGCCGAGCTCGGCACGCGCAAGGTCATGGAGGAGCACAGCACGGTGGGCCTCGTCGTCACGACGGACGGGTCCATCACGGACATCCCGCGCGCAGACTACCGCGAGGCAGAGGCGCGGGCCATCCGGGATATGCAGGCAACGGGGAAGCCGTTCCTCGTGGTTGTGAATTCTGCCGCGCCGAACGGCGGGCAGGCACAGGCACTGCGCTGCGAGCTGGAGGAGACCTATGGCGTGCACGCCGTGACGGCGGACTGCCAGTCCCTGCACGAGGCGGAGCTTGGCGAGCTGCTGCGCGCCCTGCTCTATACGTTCCCGATGCGGGAGGTGCGCGTGTTCCTCCCGGCGTGGGTACGGGCGCTCGAGCTGGAGCACCCGCTCAAGGCAGCACTCTATTCCGCCCTGCGGGAGAACGCGGCGGGTATCGCCTGCCTCGCGGATGCCGAGCCGGCGCTGCGCCGTGCCTGTGAGCTGGAGCAGGTCTGCGGCTGCCGCATTGCAGACGTCGACCTCGGCAGCGGGACCGTCACCTGTGAGCTGGAGTTCCGCGAGGGGCTGTTTTACCAGATCCTCAGCGAGCGCACCGGCTTCTCCGTGGAGAACGACGGCCAGCTCCTGCGCCTGCTGACGGAGCTTGCGGCCATGAAGCGGGAGTATGACAAAATTTCTGCTGCGCTGGACGAGGTGCGCGCCACGGGCTACGGCATCGTCATGCCTGCAGCGGAGGAGATGCATCTCGAAGCGCCGGAGATCGTCCGCAAGGGCGGGGCCTACGGCGTGAAGCTGCGCGCGAGCGCGCCGTCCATCCATATGCTGCGCGCCGACATCCAGACGGAGATCAGCCCCATGGTCGGCAACGAGCAGCAGTCCGAGGACCTTGTGCAGTATCTGCTCGGCGGATATGAGTCCGATCCGGAGAAGCTCTGGGAAAGCAATATTTTCGGCCGCTCCGTCTTTGAGCTGGTGAACGAGGGGCTGAACACGAAGCTCAAGCGTATGCCGGAGGACGCGCGCTATAAGCTGAAGGACGCCCTGACGAAGATCATCAACGAGGGTGCGAACGGCCTCATCTGCCTGATGTTTTGAGGGCAGGCTGCCAAATACGAACAGGCTGCCGCTCAAACGTCAAGTGGCAGCTGCTAATTTCCGTATACCGGGGAGCGGACAGCCGGGCCCGGCGCTGCGCGGCCGGCCAGTGCAGTTTGACGGTAAAACGGTAATAGCCCCCGAATTGTCATTGCGAGGCCCCAACGGGGCCGTGGCGCCCTGAGCGCGAAGCGCGAGGAAGTGCCCTTGGGGTGCAATCTCGGGAAGGCAGTTGCGATTTCGCCGATGGCTTTCCCACGATTCAGCCGGATACTGCGAGATTGCCACGTCGGCCTTCGGCCTCCTCGCAATGACAAACTCGGGGGACTTGCGGCACAGAATGTGCTACAATCATTGCCGACCTGCAAGGCGCTCGCTACCCGTAAAGGGCACGCCGCCAACGGCTGCGCAGTGAGCGCCGCTGCAGAGGCAATTGGTGCCGCTGTTCTAACGATTGCCCGTGCCTCCTGCTGGCGCGTCGCCGGGCAGGGCATGCCCTGCCCCTACAACTTTATATGAACAAACCGGGAGCAGCCTGCTATCTGGCTGCTCCCGGCAGTTGTATTCGCCTTATTTTGTGCTGTCCTGCGGCTGGACGGCCTCTTCGATCTGCTGCTTCGCGGCAAGGAGCTGCTCATACAGCTCATCGGAGACCCGCTGATAGTAGTTGTTCTCATACAGCCGGACGGCGTCCGCGGCATCGAGGACCTGATAGCGCGGTGTGGTCCCTGCGCCGCAGTCCGCCGTGGCCAGCGGGGTGCAGCGCACGTCGCTGATGACAGTCGACTCGCCCGTGCGGGTGAATTCCACGGTCAGCGCCAGCGAGGCGTTCGTTTCGCCCTCCTGCGCGGCGCAATAATCGCCGAGGCCGTAGGCGAGCACAACGTCCTTCTGCACGCCGTCGTCTGTTGTGATGCTGCGGCGCTCCACGGGGCCGACGCGGTGGGAGTGCGAGCCGACGATGACATCCACGCCGCGGCGGAACATCAGGTCGGCAATCTTCTCCTGTGTGTCGCTGATGTCGCTCACGTCCTCGCTGCCCCAATGCAGGGCGGCGACGATGATGTCCGGCGACAGGGCGCGCGCGGCGACGATGGCGGCGGTGATGCCGTCCGTGTCGATGCGGGAATAATTGGAATCATAGTCCGTGTAGAGCAGGTTCGTGCAGTATTCCGCGCCGCTCGGCAGGCGCATGCCGTTCATGCCTTTCGTGAAGGCCACGACGGCGATCCGGATGCCGTTCGCCTCCACAAGAACGGCGCGATTCTGCGCGCGGTCCTCTGCACTCTCATAGGTGCCGACGGGCGTGAGCCCGGCGCTGCGCAGGACAGTCTGCGTGCGCTCCAATCCGCTCAGGCCGTTCTGGATCGTGTAGGAATTTGCGGTCTGCACGAGCGAAAAGCCCGTGCTGCGCAGGGCTGTGGCCAGCGCATCCGGCGCACTGCCGTCGTTATACGGCTCGCCGGAGAGGGTCGTCTCCAGATTGCCGATTGCAACATCGGCCGCGCCGACAACGGCAGTCGTGCCGCGCAGAATGTCAGAAAAATCATAGCTGCCGCCCTGTCGGGCTGCCTGCAGCAGTTCGTCGGTGATGCGGATATCGCCGACGGCGCAGAGCGTCGCCACTGCCGTGTCGCTGCGCGGCGTTTTGGACTCTGTGGGCATGTCGCTGCCGCTGCAGCCGAACAGCGGGAGCGCAAGGCAGAGCGTCAGAAGCGCCGCAGCGCCTCTGCGAAGAAAACAGGTCAAGATGAAATCCTCCAATCAAAATGACAAGATGCAGCTTGTCAAAGAAGTCCCTTCGGGCCTTTTTGCCAAGCTGCTTCTAGAATTGCAAAATCAATTTTTGTATCATGATTTTGCAATTCTGCCGCTGCGGCGGGGGATCAAACGCGAAAGGACACCCTGACGGTTTCCTTTCACACTTTTCTTCCCTCCGAAACTTTCGGCTTGGCGGGTTTTTGACAGTCTGAAGATGATCAAATGTATGCGCCTATTCTACAATACTTTGCCCGCGGCGGCAAGTCCGAATTTCGAAAAACGGCGGCTCTTGCCGCGGGTTGACGAATGTGGTATACTGTAGGCACGACAGAAAACCGCCTTCGGCGACCCGAAAGGACAGGGATATGACAAAGAAAAACCGAAAACGCAGTGCAGGCATCGTGCTGCGCGATATTTTGCTGGCGCTGCTGCTCGTCGCCGTGGTCGCGGCATCCGCCATTCTCGTTTACCGCCGCTTTTTTGAGAGCGGACCGGCCACACCGGACGAGAAGCAGAACATTGCCAAGAATCACTATGACGCCGATTCGTTTTATGAGGAGAACGGCATGCTGCGCTATGCAAAAAGCGCACATCTGACCGGCGTGGACGTTTCGGAGCATCAGGAGAAGATCGACTGGGCTGCCGTCCGTGCAGCGGGCGTGGATTTTGCCATTCTCCGCATCGGCTACCGCGGCTATACCGAGGGCTCGCTCCGTGAGGACAGCTGGTTTGCCGAGAACTATACGGCCGCACGGGCTGCGGGCGTGCAGGTCGGCGTGTATTTCTTCTCGCAGGCCACGACGCTCGAGGAGGCCCGCGAGGAGGCCGATTACACGCTGGAGCTGCTTGACGGCCGCACGCTGGAGCTTCCCGTGTTCTATGACTGGGAGACGGTCGCAGGCTCCACGCGCATCCCCTCGCCGGATGGCCTGCCGCTGACGCAGTGCGCAGCTGCCTTCTGCCAGACGGTGGAGGCCGCCGGGTATACGGCGGGCGTTTACTTCAACCAGACGTATGGATATACATACTTTGATCTGGGCTATTTGCAGGACTATGTTCTCTGGCTTGCGGAGTACGGCACGACACCGGAATTTCTTTATCACTTCGACTGCCTGCAATATTCCAGCACCGGGGTGGTCGATGGCATTACCGGCGACGTGGATCTCAATCTATTTCTGATGCCGGAGAAGGCAAAAATGACGGATTGATTCTGAAAAATGCAGCGCGGGCCGCTTCGAATTGCGAAGCGGCCCGCGTTGTTTGCATATATTTCGACGGTGTTTCCTGGCGCACAACAGTTTAATCCTAGCATATGGAAGGAAAAATGTCAATAGAGAACGGAAATAAATGAACAAATTGAGAACGATTTGTGAATGCCGTTACTTTTTTGACATGCAAAATAGCAAAAATATGGAATTGTTGCGGGATTGACAGATGCAGGCGCGGAGAGTAAACTA
>NZ_DBFZUT010000081.1:0-33019 GCF_048519415.1 Faecousia sp.
TAATAATTTTGCAATTTTGAAATCAGCTTGGCGGGAAAGCCCAAAGGGTTTTTTCGACAAGCTGAAAAACGGGCGCTGGCCCGATCATACTGGAGGAACGATTCATGTTTGACCGTTTGATTGAAATTCTCAAGGCGAATCCCCGTAAGATCGTCTTTACCGAAGGGCCGGATGCCCGTATCCTCGAGGCTGCCGACCGCCTGAAGAAGGACGGCTTCCTCACCCCGATCCTCATCGGCGCGCCCGAAGAGGTCAAAGCAGCAGCCGTCAAGGGCGGCTTCGACATCGAGGGCCTGGAGATCATCGACCCCGCGACCTATCCCGGCATGGACGAGATGGTCGAGAAGATGGTCGTCCTGCGCAGGGGCAAGATGACTGCAGAGCAGTGCCGCGAGGCGCTGTCCAAGGGCAACTATTTCGGCACGATGCTCGTGAAGATGGGCTATGCGGACGCTCTGCTGGGCGGCGCGACCTATTCCACGGCTGACACCGTCCGTCCCGCCCTGCAGCTCGTCAAGACGAAGCCGGGCGCGCATCTGGTGTCCTCCTGCTTCATCCTCGTCCGCGGCGAAGAGAAGCTGGCCATGGGCGACTGCGCCATCAACATCTCCTATGAAGACACGCTCGACAAGGAAGGCAACGTTGTTGTCTCCGCTGCCGACAAGCTCGCCGAGGTCGCCGTCGAGACCGCGCGCTGCGCGCAGACGTTCGGCATCGACCCGAAGGTTGCCATGCTGAGCTTCTCCACGAAGGGCTCCGGCAAGGGCGGCACGGTTCAGCTGTCCCGCGATGCCACGGCAAAGGCCAAGGAGCTTGCGCCGGATCTTGCCATTGACGGCGAGATGCAGTTTGACGCGGCCGTTTCCCCGGTCGTCGGCCAGCTGAAGTTCCCCGGCTCCAAGGTCGCGGGCTATGCCAATACCTTCATCTTCCCGTGCATCGAGGCCGGCAACATCGGCTATAAGATCGCCCAGCGTCTCGGCGGCTATGAGGCCTACGGCCCCATCCTGCTCGGCCTGAACGCCCCGATCAACGACCTCTCCCGCGGCTGCAACGCCGACGAGGTCTACAAGATGGCCATCATCACGGCCGCCCTTGTGTAATCCGACTGATCCTTCTTCCGGGCGGGGCATCCCGCCCGGAATTTTTCCGCACCGCCGATTTTGCTGCAAATTCGATGCGGGAATTCGCTAGAATGAACACGAAAGGCGGTTGATCTCATGAATCAAACACCACAGAGAACACGAAGAAAAACCACAAAAAGGAAGCAGCAGCGCCGCAAACCACTGCGGGGCCGCTTTGCGCTCCTCGGCGCGGCGGCCCTGCTGGTGCTGCTCCTGCTGCGCTGCGGGGCGGACGAGCCGCAGCCGGGGTCCGCAGCGGCGGACGAAACGGCGGGGGAGACAACGGCGGAAACGCAGCCCGTCCCTGCGACGCAGGCGGCCGATCCGCCCTCAAAGGACGATCCGCTCCTGCTGCTCGTGAGCCGCGCGCAGCCGCTGGCGGAGGATTATGCGCCGGAGCTGACGCAGCTGCACGACTGGCCCTATTCCATTGCTGCGATCGCCTATGAGCCGCTCAGGCAGATGCTGGCCGCCGGGCGGGCCGAGGGGCTTTCGTTCACGGTCGCCTCGGCCTACCGCTCCACGGACAGCCAGAGGCAGCTGTTTGACGAGGACGTCGAAGCCCGCGTCAGCGAGGGCATGACGGAGGACGAGGCCCGGGAGGAGACGGCCCGCTGGACGATGCCGCCCGGCTGCAGCGAGCACGAGACCGGCCTTGCCGTCGACATCGTTGCGACGGACAACCAGCGCCTCGACGACACGCAGGAGCAGACGCCGGAGACGATCTGGCTGCATGAAAACTGCTGGCGCTTCGGCTTCATCCTTCGCTATCCCGCGGGGAAGGAGGACGTGACCGGCATCGACTATGAGTCGTGGCACTATCGCTACGTCGGCATCGAGGCCGCGCGCTACCTCACGGAGCAGCAGCTGACCTTGGATGAATTTTGGGCTTCCTGAAGGGAGAAACAGACATGATCCGACATATCGTATTCTGGAAATTCCGCCCGGATGCCGATCCGGAGCCGTTCCTGCAGGCGCTCTCTGCACTGCCGGAGCAGATCGACTGGATCCGCGGCATGCATGTGGCGCGCAGCGCAGCCCCGAACGCCGCGTGGGACGCCGCGCTCGAGGTGGACTTTGACACGCTGGAGGACGTGGCGCGCTATCGCGACGACCCGCGCCACAAGAAGGTCTCCGCCCTGTGCAAGTCCATCCGCACCGACCGCGTCAGCATCGATATCCCGCTGTGAGCGGGTGGTGGGTCTACATCCTGCGCTGCGGCGACGGCACGCTCTACACCGGCATGACCGATGACCCGGAGCGCCGCCTCGCCGCGCACCGCAGCGGGCACGGTGCAAAGTATACGCGCGGCCGCGGCCCGCTGGAGCTGGTCTACAGCGAGGCCTGTGGGACCCGCGGGGACGCCCTGCGCCGCGAGGCGGCCATCAAGCGCCTGCCGCGCGCGAAGAAGCTGCGGCTGATCAAAGAAGTCCTGTGACTGGAAATGTCACAGGACTTTTTCGTTTTCGACTGCAGGGGAGCGGCATGCCCCTCCCGGCGCTGCACCTGCGTGATAAACAGGCTGCCGTTAAAACGGTAACGGCCTCCGAATTGTCATTCCGAGGAGCGAAGCGACGTGGGAATCTCGGGAAGGCACTGCCGATTTGGAAAGGCTATCGTTAAAATGGCACGCGCCAATTGCGTCTGTAGCGGCGGTCAGTGACCGCCTTGCAGGCTGCAGGTTTCGTGGCACGATCGTCGACCGCACACGCCAATGTAGCGGCGCTCCCTGTGTCAAGAGCAACATGGTATACAGCGGTGTACGGACATGGTACACAATTCACAGCCTCGCGATATTTCGGTGAATAAGTTCGCCGTTTTCAGTTTTGAACTCCGCAATTCTGAAGTTCCGGAAGCAGGCGGAGAAGGACTCTCCATCTGGGTTCGGGCGGAATTCGATGTATTGATCGATCATGGTCTGGCTGAGATAGATCTGCCATTTGTCGAAGCGGACGTAGCCCCAGCTGTTCACCTTGATCACATGGTACTCTCCGCCGTACTCCCACGGAGCGATCTTCTCCGGTAGCTGCCGGTCGCTTGGAATATAGACCTCGGCGGGTGTCTTCATGCCGAGCGCCTCGTGAGGGCGGACGTTGTTGTATTTCTGCCGCCAGAGTCGGAACTGCTCGCATGCGTCGTCAATGTCATGCATGGTAACGTGCTTCAACAGCTCCTGATTCATTGTCCTGTGAAAACGCTCGATCTTGCCTTGCGTCTGCGGGTGCTTCATCCGTCCGTGGATCGGCAGGATATCCAGTTCCATGAGCAGACGCTCAAACTGCGTGTAGCCCCGCTTGAAGCCGGCAAATTGCGCGCCATTGTCAGAAAGAATCGACTTTGGCAGTCCGTATTGCCGGAAAACCTCGAGAAACGCGGGAATTACCACATTTTTCGTGCCTGATCGTGGCACAATTGCGAGCGAAAAGCGGGCGTGGTCGTCCAGAATGGTGAGCGGATAGCAGTAATTTCCATCCTCCATCCGGAACTCGCCCTTGAAATCCGTCTGCCACATGTCGTTGCACGCATCCTTCTCGAACCGCGTGAACGCCTGACGCTTCCGGGACTCCTCAACGCTGATGCAGCCGTACCGATGCAGGATGTTGTTGACGGTCTTCACACTGGGCAGTCCGTGCACGCCATCGTTTTCCAGCTTCTTGCGGAGCGTCTTCGCGCCCCAACCCGGATTATCCGAGCGGAGCGCTACGATCTGTTGCTCGACATCTTCCGGCGTGCGCGTAGGGGAATGCTTCGGTCGTCGGCTGCGGTCGCTCATCGTCTCCTGCGCCTCGTAGCGGGCCTTCCACTTCAGGCCCGTTCGCCGCGTAATGCCGTACTCCCGGCACAACGCGCTGAAATTGCGGCAGCTCATCGCCGCCTGTGCAAATTCTGTTCTTTGGTCTTCCACTGTTCTACTCTCCCAAGGCATCTCATTTGCACTCCTTTTGTGTGTTTTTCGATGCCTTTATTTTACCGCAGAACTGTATACCTTGTCTTTGCACACCTGTATACTATCTTACTACACTGTACACCCTGAGCGCCCAGTAGGGGAGCATTCAACCGCGCAAGTGCTCTGGTGCACCGCTGCACCCGCCTGACGTGTCATTCCGAGGAGCGAAGCGACGTGGGAATCTCGCAGTACCCGGCTGGATGACAGGAAAGCCGCGGCGAAATCGTAACTGCCTGCACGAGATTGCCACGGCCCCTTCGGGGCCTCGCAATGACAAATCTGGGAACCTGCATGGCCGGCGGAACTGCTTCAAAATTTGCAACTGCCAATGGCGCTCAGGGAGCGCCGCTACAGACGCAATCGGTTTGTGCGTTTTTTCGGTAGCCCGTGCGAACTGCAAGTGCCTTCCCGAGATTGCCACGGCCCCTTCGGGGCCTCGCAATGACACATCAGGAGAATGCGGCGGTGCACCAGAGCACTTCCGCGGTTGAATATCTCTGTACAAGGCGCTCGCTCCCCGTAAAGGGGACGCCGCATCCGTAAGGCGGCAAAGCCGCCAACGGCTGCGCAGTGAGCGCCGCTACAGACGCAATTGGTTTTTACCGTTTTAACGGCAGCTTGTACGGATCGTTCGTGCAGCGCCGGGCCCGGCTGTCCGCTCCCCTACAACGCACGGCAGGGCACGGCAGGCGGCCTCGCAGAGCTTTCCGCCGATCTATTCAGCGCAGCGGTTCCTCATAGCCCGCGAGCTTGCGGCCCATGAGCACGCCCATGGCGGAGGCCATCATCAGGCCGCGCGTCCAGCCGGACGAATCGCCGAGGCAGTACAGGTGCGCCACGTTTGTCTTGAGGTCCGGGGTCATCTTGACCTTGTTGCTGTAGAACTTCAGCTCCGGGGAGTACAGCAGCGTCTCATAGCTGGCAAAGCCCGGCACGACCTGATCCATGGCCTGAATGAAGCCGATGATGTTGATCATGGCGCGGTAGGGCATGCCGGCGGTGATGTCGCCCGCGACGGCGTCCGGCAGTGTCGGGCGGACGTTCGAAAACGCCAGCTCCTTCGGCCAGGTGCGCTTGCCGTCGAGAATGTCGCCGAAGCGCTGCACGAGGATGTGGCCGTCGGCCAGCATGTTCGTCAGCTCGCCGACCTTCTGGGCGTAGGCGATGGGCTGGTTAAACGGATAGGTGAAGTTGTGCGAGCACAGGATGGACAGGTTCGTGTTGTCGGACTTCAGGTCCTTGTAGCTGTGGCCGTTTACGACGGCGAGGTTCTTGTCATAGTTCTCCTGGCTGACAAAGCCACCGGGATTCTGGCAGAATGTGCGAACCTTGTTCTTGAACGGCTGCGGATAGCCGACGAGCTTGGACTCGTAGAGGACGCTGTTGACCTCCTCCATGACCTCGTTGCGGACCTCGACGCGCACGCCGATGTCCACGGTGCCCGGCTGGTGGGCGATGTCATACTTCGCGCACAGGGATTCCAGCCATTCCGCGCCGCGGCGGCCTGCCGCAATAACGACGTCGTCGGCATAGATCGTCTCGCGCGTGCCGCCGCGCGTCGGCTCCACGATGACGCCCTTGCACAGCGGGCCATCGAGCACGAGATCGACGCAGCTGTGGCCGAAGAGCATGTCGACGCCCTTGGCACGCAGGTCGTTCTCCAGCGCAAGGTAGAGCTCCTGCGCCTTTTCGGTGCCGAGGTGGCGGATGGGGCAGTCGACGAGCTTCAGGCCTGCGCGAATGGCGCGGCGGCGGATGATGCGGATCTTATCGGGGTCGGACACGCCCTCCACATGGGGGTCCGCGCCGAATTCCAGATAGATCTGGTCCGTATAGTCAATGAGGGACTGGGCAAAGTCCGGGCCGACGAGGTTCGGAAAATCGCCGCCGACCTCGTGGTTCAGCGAGAGCTTGCCGTCGGAGAACGCGCCTGCGCCGGAGAAGCCGGTCGTGATGTTGCAGGGCTGGCAGTTCAAGCACTTCTGCGTCTTGCTCTTCGGGCAGGAGCGCTTTTCCACGCTCTGGCCCTTTTCGACCATCAGAATCTTCTTGTGTGCGCCGCGGCGGAACAGCTCGACGGCCGTAAAGATGCCGGCAGGACCGGCACCAACAATGATCAGATCATACTTTTCCATAGAAACTCCTTTGTGCTGCGGTATTGTTGGTTTATTTGAATGTTATTCTTCCTTCAGAAGGGCCTCTCCGGCCTTGTAGATGTCGCCTGCGCCGACGGTCAGGATCAGGTCACCCTTCTGCGCAGCCCCGCGGAGATAGGCCGTGACCTCAGGGAGCGTCTCAAAGTAGACGCTGCCGGGAATGCAGCGCGCCAGATCGCGGGAGGAGATGCCGATGGTGTTGCTCTCACGGGCGGCGTAGATCTCGGCCAGAACGGCGACGTCCACGCGCTTGAGCTCGCGGACAAAATCGTCGAACAGGGCCTTCGTGCGCGTGTAGGTGTGCGGCTGGAACGCGAGGATCACGCGCTGATAGCCCATGTGGGCCACGGCGTCGATGAGGGCGTGCAGCTCGCCGGGATGGTGGGCATAGTCGTCATAGACGTCCGCGCCGTGGTACGTCCCCTTGAACTCCATGCGGCGGCCCGCGCCGTGGAACGAGGCAAGGCCCGCGGCGACATCCGCGCCGTCCACGCCCATGACCCATGCGGCGCTTGCGGCGGCCAGCGCATTATAGACATTGTGGCGGCCGTAGACCTGCAGGTCCACATGGCAGTAGCGCTTACCGAAGCAGATAATGTCAAACGAGCGCAGGTCCTCGGAAAGCCCCTCGGGGTGGATATCGTTGTGCGCATCGATGCCAAAGGAGAGGTAGTGCAGATCCGAGAGCGTCTGCACGGTATTTGCATCGTCGCCGTTGGCGATGACATGGCCCGTACGCGGCACGAGGCCCGCAAATTTGCGGAACGAGCGCTTCACGGCGTCAAGGTCCTTGAAATAGTCCAGATGGTCGGCCTCAATGTTGTTCACGATGGCGACGGTGGGGTAGAAATTCAGGAACGAGTCGCAGTATTCGCAGCTCTCCATGATAATGGTGTCGCCGGAGCCGACGCGGTGGCCTGCGTGCAGCAGCGGGAGATAGCCGCCCATCATAACGGTCGGGTCGCGCTGTGCCTGCATGAAAATATGCGTCAGCATGCCGGTTGTGGTGGTCTTGCCGTGTGTGCCGGACACGCAGATGGCGTTTTTGTATTCGCGCATGATCACGCCCCAGGCCTGCGCCCGCTCGAACACGGGGATGCCCTGCGCACGGGCCGCGGCGACCTCGGGATTGTCGTTGTGGGCGGCGGCCGTGCGGATGATGCAGTCCGCGCCCTGAATATTCTCGGCGCGGTGGCCGATGTGTACTTCGATGCCCTTGGCGATCAGCTCGTCGGTGGAGACGGAGGCGTTCATGTCCGAGCCGGTGACCGTGATGCCCATGCCGCGCAGCACCAGTCCGAGCGGACGCATGGAAACGCCGCCGATGCCGATCAGATGGATGTGCTTGCCGGGGACAAGGTAGCTGTCCAGACGTTTGAGATTGTTTGCCATATTCCTTCCTCCTGCTTCCGGCGCTCCGTGCGGGCACGGCGGGCCGGTTCTGAGCTTGTTAGGCAGCGCCGCGTCATGACACCTTTGGCCTTCGCTGAATTGTGCGGTGCTGCCATTCGTAGCGTGGTAAGGCTAAAGCTTTCTTATTGTGAACGCGCAATGCAAATGAATGCGCGTGATATCAGGGAAAGACGAGCAATCCTGCAGAAAACATAAAGTTTTAGATATACCGCGCTATTGGGTGCTGCCGTTAAGTGCTTCCTTTAGTATACTATAAAATCATGGGATTTACAAGTCTTCCGCAAGGCCCTGCAGCTCCGGCGGCAGCAGCTCCTCCGGCAGGCAGAACGTGAGGCTGCGGCCGTCCGGATGCGGCACGCGCAGCCGCCACGCATAGAGCTGGATGCCGCCCGGCGCGGCCTGCGCGCCGTATTTCCGGTCGCCGCAGACAGGGCAGCCGCGCGAGCCGAGCTGAACGCGGATCTGGTGCGTCCGGCCCGTGAGCAGCTGCAGGTGCAATGCGGCGCGGCCGTCCGGCAGCAGGCGCAGCGGCGTGCAGATCAGGCGTGCCTCGCGCACCCCGGCCCGCGTGCGCCGCACGACGTAGGTTTTGTTGCGCGCGCAGTCGTGGAACAGCAGGTCATAAAGCTCCTCCGGCTCTTTGCACGGCGCGCCCTCGGCCAGTGCGAGATATTCCTTGCCGGCCGTGAGGTGCGCCGAGAGAAAGGCCGCCGCCTCGCGGGTCTTGGCAAAGACCATCACGCCGGGCACGTCGCGGTCGAGCCGGTGCACCGGGAAGACCGTGCGCGGCGCGAGCAGCGAGGCCATGCTCTCCTGCCCGGAGCTGTCCGCGGCGGAAAGCACGCCGCGCGGCTTGCAGCACACGACGAGCTGCGCATCTTCATAGAGGATCATGTCCCGTCCCTCCCGCGTCTCAAAATACGCTCCATTTTACTCCGAAGTGTTCAAAATTGCAAGTCCTGTTTTTGGGGAAGCTCTGCCTCAATCATCTGCGGCGTATGACGGAGCTTTTCCGCCGATCCATCGGTTCGAAAAGCTTGACGTACACAAAGTACGCCTGCACTTTCCAAACCTCGACTCGACGAAAAATCTCTCGCCATCCGCTCTTGCTGATTGAATCAGAGCTTCCCTTAGCTCTTGACAATCCTATTCTGTGTTCGCTATACTGGAGAAAAAGAGGGTGATATGCATGCAGACGATGCGCGAGGATGCGGAGACGATCCTGCGCGAGGCCGTTGCGGCTGCGCAGCCGGGCCGGCTCGTGCGGGAGGCGCTGGAAGCGGAGCGGCTGACGGGCAGGATCGTGCTCCTTGCGGCGGGAAAGGCGGCGTGGGCCATGGCACAGGCCGCCTGTGCCTGCGTGCCTGTCTGGCGGGGCATGGTGATCACCAAGGACGGCCATCTCGGCGGGGCGCTCCCGCCGCTCGAGCTGGCGGAGGCCGGGCACCCCGTGCCGGATGCGCGGGCCTTTGCTGCGGCGCGCCGTGCGCTGGCGCTCACGCAGGGGCTGACGGCGGAGGACACGGTCCTTGTGCTGCTGTCCGGCGGAGCCAGCGCCCTGTTCGAGCTGCCGCTCGTGCCGGAGGTGCGCCTGCGGGAGATCACGCAGCGGCTCCTGCGCAGCGGGGCGGATATCGCGGCGATGAACGCCGTGCGCAAGCGTCTTTCCGCCGTGAAGGGCGGCCGCTTTGCGCAGCACTGCGCCCCGGCGCGCGTTGTATCCGTCCTGCTGTCGGACGTGCTGGGCGACCGGCCGGACGTCATCGGCTCCGGCCCCGCCGTGCCGGATCCCTCGACGAGCGGAGAGGCGCTGGAGGCCGCCGGGCAGGCGGGCCTGCTGCCGGATGCCGCGCTGGAGGCCCTGCTCCGGCAGGAGACGCCCAAGATGCTGGAAAACGCCCGCTGGCATGTGGTCGGCGGCGTGCGGCTGCTGTGCGCCGCGGCAGAAGAGACGTGCCGCAGGCTCGGCTATGCGCCGTTCGTGCTGACGGACCGCCTGAGCTGCGAGGCGCGGGAGGCCGGGCGCTTCCTTTCGGCGGCCGCGCAGTATCATGCGGGCCGCGGGAAGGCGCTTGCCCTGCTGGCGGGCGGCGAGACCGTCGTCCATGTGACGGGCAGCGGCCTCGGCGGGCGGAACCAGGAGCTGGCGCTTGCCGCTGCGCCGGGGCTGGAGGGACTTTCGGACGCCGCCGTGTTCAGCTTCGGCAGCGACGGCACGGACGGGCCGACGGATGCCGCGGGCGGCTATGCCGACGGCCGGACGGCGGCCATTCTGCGCGCTCTCGGCCGCACGGCAGAGGCGTGGCTGGATGATAACGACGCCTGGCATGCGCTGGCGCAGACCGGCGGCCTGCTGCGTACCGGCCCGACGGGCACGAACGTCAACGACCTTTCTGTGCTGCTGATCGGAAAACCGAGGTTGACTTTTTGATAAAATTTAGTAAGATATAGGTGTTCTTGCTTGTGAAATTAACCCCGGGAGGCTTTTCCTATGAAAAAATGGCATACTGTGCAGGATTATCTGGTCATCGTGTTCTGCGCCTGTCTGCTTGCCCTGAGCTACCACATCTTCGTGTTCCCCAACGAGTTCGCGCCGTCCGGCCTGCCGGGCATCGCGACCATCATCCAGCATGTGTTCCATTTTAAGGTCGGCTATATGACGATCCTCATCAACGTCCCGCTCGTCCTGCTGACGTATTTTATCGTAGACCACCGCTATGCCGTGTTGTCCGCGACGTTTGCAGTTGTGTTTTCCGTCGTGCTGCTGGCGCTGGATTATGTCAACCTCGCACCGTTTGAGTACCATACGACTACCGGCACGAGCACGATCCTTGCGCCCATCGCGGGCGGCGTCATCAGCGGCTTCTGCTATGGCATGGTCATGCGCCGCGACTCCAGCACCGGCGGCACGGATCTGCTGGCGGCGCTCGTCCACCATGTCCGCCCAGAGATGCACATCATCTGGATCGTGTTTGCCATCAACGCCATCGTCGCGGCCCTGTCCTACTTTGTCTATGATTTCAAGATCGAGCCGGTCATTCTCTGCCTGATCTACTGCTTCCTGTCCAGCCACGTCGGCGATACGATGATCAAGGGCTTCAAGGAGGCCGTGAAATTCGAGATCGTCACGGATAAGCCGGAGGAGCTTTCCGCCGAGCTGCTCAAGCATATGAAGCACGGTGTTACGGAGATCCCGGCCGTCGGCGGCTTCACGCATTCGGACAAGACGCTTCTCATCTGCGTTGTGAATCGCCATCAGATCGTGGCGTTCCAGCGCATCATCCAGCAGTTCCCCGGCTCGTTTGCCTACCTCAGCTCCGTAAAGGAGACCATGGGCAACTTCGCCCACATCAAGCGCTGAAGCGGAAAAAAACCTGCGCGCCCCGGCCCCGGGGCGCGCTTTTTGCGTGACTGCCAGCTATGTGCTGCCGATTCGTACAGACTACCGTTAAAACGGCGATAGCCTCCGATTTGTCATTGCGAGGGCGCTTTGCGCCCGTGGCAATCTCGGGAAGGCACTGTCGATTTATACCGACTGCCGGGCAAACGCACGCGCCTTGTAGAGGGCGGCGTTCTCGACGCCATGCCGCGTAAAGTTACCGTATTCGCCGGGAGTGCCCTGTGATCCGGCCGGATACTGCGAGATTGCCACGTCGCTTCGCTCCTCGCAATGACAAATCTGGAGGCTTTGCGCCGCTGAATTTGTGCCGTGATCATTGCCAGTCTGCAAGGCGCTCGCTGAGCGCCGCTACAGACGCAATCGGCGTTTGCTATTTTAACGACAGTCGGTACAAATCGGCAGTTGGCGCGCCGCCTATAAGCCATAAAAGCATCCCGGATGCGGCTGCATCCGGGATCGTTTTTAGTTCAGCAGCAGAACGCTCGCAATGCCGAAGTAGATCAGCAGCGACAGGGCGTCGACGATCGTCGTGATGAACGGGCTTGCCATGACGGCCGGGTCGAAGCCGACCTTTTTGGCGAGCATCGGCAGCACGCAGCCGATGACCTTGGCCACGAGTACGGTCAGCGCCATGGTGGCGCATACGACCAGCGCAACGAGGCAGGTGACATCCTCGTTGCCGAGCATCAGCCGGTCGACGAGCATGATCTTGGCAAAGCAGGCGGCCGCCAGCGAGATGCCGCAGAGCACGGCCGTGCGGATCTCCTTCCACACGACGCGCGGCAGATCGGAAAACTCGATCTCGCCGAGCGACAGCGCGCGGATGATCGTGACGGAGGACTGCGAGCCGGAGTTGCCGCCCGTGTCCATGAGCATGGGGATGAAGGCCGTCAGTGCAACCTGCGCGGCCAGCGCGCTTTCAAAATGCGTGATGATCAGGCCCGTGAACGTGGCCGAGACCATCAGCAGCATGAGCCAGGGAATGCGGTGCTTGAAGAGGTCGAACGTGGACGAGCGGAGATATGTCTTGTCCGACGGCGTCATGCCGCCCATGATCTCCATGTCCTCCGTGGCCTCGTCTTCCATGACGTCCATGGCGTCGTCGAAGGTCACGATGCCGACCATGCGGTTCTCCGTGTCCACGACCGGCAGGGCGAGGAAGTTGTATTTCGAGAACATGCGGGCAACTTCTTCCTGATCGGTGTGCGTATGGACGGAGATGACGTTCGTCTCCATGATCTTGTCGACGGTCTCGTCATCGTCCTGCGCCAGCAGCAGGTCCTTGACGGAGACGAGACCGATGAGCGTGCGGTTCTTGGTGACGTAGCAGGTGTAGATCGTCTCTTTGTCGACGCCCGTGCGGCGGATGCGGAGGATGGCCTCCTCCACGGTCATGCCGGGGCGCAGCGAGACATACTCCGTCGTCATGATGGAGCCTGCGGAATTCTCGGGGTAGCGCAGGATCTCGTTGATGTCCTTGCGCATGTCGGGGTCCGCCTGCGAGAGGATGCGGCGCACGACATTTGCGGGCATTTCCTCCACGATATCGACGGCATCGTCGACATACAGCTCGTCGAGCACCTCGCGCAGCTCGGAGTCCGAAAAGCCGCGGATGAGCAGCTCCTGCGCGTCCGGCTCCATTTCGACGAACGTCTCGGCCGCCAGCTCCTTCGGCAGCAGCCGGAACAGCAGCGGCAGGCGGGATTCCTCCAGCCCGTCAAAGACCGAGGCGATATCCGCGGGATTCATCGTGGATAGAATGTCGCGGATCGTGGAATACTTCTTTTCCACGAGCAGCGCCTCAAGCGTGCTCTCTACGGTTACGGTGTGATCTGCCATTTTCCGGTTCCCTCCTGATTCTTCATAGTACGGTCAGAGATTCGGAAGCGGGCACGGCAGGCCGAATATCGAATGATTAACGGGAACGCACCGCATGGACGCGGGCGTCCTTTTTCGTACTTCGGCCTACGCCAGTACCATTGCCACTCCCAGCATCCATGACGTTCCCTCCTTTTGGGCTGAAAATTTTTGAAAAGGCCCTATCTCTTATCATATTGCCGCGCGGCGCGTTTGTCAAGCGAAACCGCGGAAAAATCCCTTTTGTTTTTTGTGATCTTATGGTAAAATAGAAGAAAAACCGGAAAACGGAGTGGAAAACCTTGAACACGATCCGCATCTATGAAACGGACTCGCACGCCCGGCGGCTGCAGGCGCGCGTGCTCTCCTGCGAGGAGGGCGAAAACGGCTGGCTCGTGGAGCTGGACCGTACAATCTTTTATCCCACGGGCGGCGGACAGCCCTGCGACATGGGCACGCTCGGCGGCGCGGACGTCACGGAGACGCTCCTGCGCGGCGAGACGGTGCTGCACCGCTGCACGGCGGCTCTGCCGGTCGGTGCAGACGTGACGGGCGAGATCGACTGGGCGCGGCGGCTGGACCTCATGCAGCAGCACTCCGGTGAGCATCTCGTCTCCGGCCTCATCCACGCGCGCTTCGGCTATGAGAACGTCGGCTTCCACCTCGGCGCGGACCTCGTGACGATCGATTTTAACGGCGAGGTGGACGAGCAGGCCCTGCAGGAGCTGGAGCGCGCCGCGAACGAGGCCGTCTGGGCCGATTTTGCGCCGCATATCTGGTATCCGGAGCCGGACGAGCTGGCGCACCTCCCATACCGCAGTAAAAAGGCCCTGACGGGTGCAGTGCGCCTCGTGCAGTTCGGAGACATCGACCTGTGCGCCTGCTGCGGCACCCATGTGGCCCACACGGGCGAGATCGGTCTCATCAAGCTGTTCAGCACGACGCATTTCCGCGGCGGCTCGCGCATCGAGATGGCCTGCGGCGGCCGTGCCCTTGCCGTGCTGAACGCCCTTTGCGCCCAGAACCGCGACATCTCCGTCCGCCTGTCGGCAAAGCCCGTGCAGACGGCCGTCGCCGTGGCGCGATTGGCCTCCGAGCGGACGGAGGCGCAGCAGCGCGCCGCCGCGCTGGAGGACCGCCTGTTTGCCCTGCTGGCACAGGACGGGCAGACGCTCCGCTTTGAGCCGCCTATGCCGCCGGAGAGCGTGCGCCGTCTGGCGGACGCCATGGTCCGGGCGAACGGAGCGCGCTGCGCTGTGTTTGCCGGGCAGGACGGCGCGTGGCACTATGCCATGGCCGACCGGGACGGCGACCTGCGCGGCCTGACGAAGCGGCTCAACGCCGCGCTGCAGGGCCGGGGCGGCGGAAAGCCCGGCTTTGTGCAGGGCTCGCTCGCCGCGTCCCGCACGGACATCGAGGCATTTTTCACGGCGGAAAGCTGCAGTATGCCTGACCCGGCCTGAGCGCCGTGCCGCTGCGCGCGGCCAGCTCCGAAACGGTCAGAAATTCATAGCCCTGCGCCTGCAGGGCGTCGATGACGCGCAGCGCGGCCGTCACGCTCGAGTCCGTCAGGTCGTGCATCAGAATCACGGACCCCGGCTCCGCGTGGCGCAGGATATGTGCCGTCACGGCGTCGGCATCGTGCACGCGCCAGTCCTCCGGATCGACGGACCAGAGGATGACGGGAAGATCGGCGCAGGCCGTCTGCTGCAGCACGGCCGTGTCATACAGCCCGCCGGGCGGGCGCAGCAGCGTCGGCGCGCGGCCCGTTGCCTCCATGAGCTTGCGGCGGGCCTCGGCAAGATCGCGGCAGACCTCGGCACGGCTCATGGAAGTAAAATACGAATGCGCGTCGCCGTGCGTGCCGGTCTCGTGTCCCTCGGCGGCGATGCGCGCGGCCAGCTCCGGATACAGATCGATCCGGTAGCCGCAGAGAAAGAACGTCGCATGCACGCCGCGTGCGGCAAGCCCGTCCAGCAGGCGCTCCGTAAGTGCGCCCGACGGGCCGTCGTCAAACGTCAGCGCCACGCAGCGGGGCTCCGCCGCATGGCCGCGCGGGAGCAGGACGGCCAGCGCGGCAAGCAGGCATAACAGCCGTTTCATGCAGCCACCTCCCAGAACAGAAGAAATTCGTCTCCGGGGTAGTATGCGCGCAAACCGGCGAAATATTGAAAAAAGGCGGCACCGCATCATGCAGGGAAGATGCAGGGATGCGGTGCAGCCCTGAAAGGAAACGACAATGATCCAGGTGATCTGCCCCGTGTGCGGGGCGGCGCTCGAGCCGCAGGGTGCGGCATGGCGCTGCGCGCAGGGGCATTGCTTTGATGTGGCAAGACAGGGTTATGTAAACCTCTTAACGGTGACGCAGAAGCACTCGCGCCATCCCGGCGACACGCGGGAGATGGTCGCGGCGCGGCGCGCATTCCTGGACGCGGGCTGGTATGCGCCCATCGCCAAAACGCTGGCGGACCTTGTGCGCCGCTTCTGCCCGGAGGCGGCTTCCGTGCTGGACGCGGGCTGCGGTGAGGGCTATTACCTCTCGCAGCTCAGCTGGGTCCCGGAGCGCTGGGGGATCGATATCTCCCGCGACGCCGTGCGCTATGCCGCGGCACGCGACCGCGGCGCCCACTGGCTCACGGCCACGGCGGCCCATCTGCCGTTTGCGGACGGCGGGTTCGACTGCGTGCTGTCCATGTTCGCCCTGACGGCCGGGGCGGAGTTCTTCCGCGTGCTGCGGCCGGGCGGCATCTTTGTGCAGGTGCTGGCGGGGCAGGGCCATCTTCCGGGGCTGAAGTCCATCATCTATCCCGCGCATGTAGAGAAGGAAAAGATACTCCACCCGGCGCTGCCGGGCTTTGGGCTGCTGCACACGCAGACGCTGCGCTTTTCCTTCTCCCTGCCGGATGCGCAGAGCGTGCACGACCTGCTGTATATGACGCCGCATGTCTGGCGCATCACGAAGCGAGGCGCAGAGGCGCTGGCGCAGACCGCGCAGCTGACGGATACGGCGGAGGTCATCTTCAACATCTACGGTAGACAAGAGGCCGGGAATCTGCTAGAATAAGGACAAGGATCAAATACGGAGAGTGGAGCATGCTGGATAAGCTGAAACAGGTCGAGGACCGCTATGAGGAGCTGTGCGCCCGCGCGGAGCAGCCGGATTTTTACGCCGACCCGAAAAAGGCGGCGGCGTGGCTGCGCGAGCAGAAGGAGCTGGCCCCCATCGTCGCGGCCTACCGCGCCTACTGCGCGGCGCAGCGGGATATGCAGGATGCGGCGGAGCTGATGGCCGGGCAGGCCGACGCCGAGCTGAAGGCCCTGTGCCAGGAGGAGCTGACCGGCGCAAAGAAGCGCGCCGCCGCACTCGAGCAGGAGCTGAGAGTTCTGCTGCTGCCCCATGACCCGAACGATGGCAAGAACGTCATCCTCGAGATCCGCCCCGGCGTGGGCGGCGAGGAGAGCGCCCTGTTCGCGCACAGCCTGTTCCGGATGTACAGCCTCTATGCCGCCGCGCGCGGCTGGACCGTGGAGCTTCTGAACTACAGCGAGACGGAGCTTGGCGGCATCAAGGAGGCGGACTTCATGATCTGCGGCGCGGGGGCCTATTCCCGGCTGAAGTTCGAGTCCGGCGTGCACCGCGTACAGCGTGTGCCCGAGACGGAGTCCGGCGGGCGGGTGCACACGTCCACGGCGACGGTCGCCGTCCTGCCCGAGATGGAGCAGGCCGATGTGGACCTCCGGCCGGAGGACATCGAAATGCAGGTCTACCGCTCGTCCGGCGCGGGCGGCCAGCACATCAACAAGACGTCGTCTGCCGTGCGTCTCATCCACAGGCCGACCGGCATCGTCGTGGCCTGTCAGGAGGAGCGCAGCCAGTTCCAGAACCGCGAGCGCTGTATGATGATGCTCTCCTCGAAGCTCTACCAGCTCGAGCAGGAGCGCATCGAGTCGGCCGTCTCGTCCGAGCGCCGCAGCCAGGTCGGCAGCGGCATGCGCAATGAAAAGATCCGCACCTATAATTTTCCGCAGAGCCGTGTGACCGATCACCGCATCGGCCTGACGCTCTATCAGCTGGATTCTATTCTGAACGGCGGGCTTGACCCGATCCTTGACGCGCTCATCGCGGCGGATCAGGCCGAAAAGCTCCGCCGCAGCGAAAGCAGTGACAAATCATGAAAACACAAATGCTCTCGGCGCAGCGTCCGGAGGACATTGCCGCCGCAGCCGGGCTGCTGCGAAACGGCAAGCTCGTCGCCATCCCGACCGAGACCGTCTACGGCCTCGGGGCAAACGGGCTGGATGAGAATGCCGTGCTGCGCATCTTCGAGGCGAAGGGGCGTCCGCAGGACAATCCCCTCATTTTGCATATCTCCGAGCCGAAGGAGCTGGAGTCGATCTGCCATGACATCCCCGCGCAGGCGTGGCTGCTGGCGGAGCACTTCTGGCCCGGCCCGCTGACGATGGTGCTGCCCGTCCGCGACCTCGTGCCGAAGCGCACGACGGCAGGGCTGGATACCGTCGCCGTCCGCTGCCCGAAAACGGCCGCGACGCGTGAGCTCATCCGGCTGGCGGGTGTGCCTATCGCCGCGCCGTCGGCCAACCGCTCCGGCAAGCCATCGACCACGACGGCGGCCCACGTTCTGCATGACATGGACGGCCGCATCGAGGCCATTCTGGACGGCGGCCCGTGCGAGGTCGGCGTGGAATCCACGATCGTCGACCTGACGGGCGAGCGCCCACGCCTGCTGCGCCCGGGCGGCGTCACGCCGGAGGAGCTGCGCGCTCTGCTCGGCGAGCTGGACATCGACCGCGCCGTGCTCGGTCAGATCTCGAACGACGCCGTCGTGCGCGCTCCCGGCATGAAGTACAAGCACTATGCCCCGTCGGCGGAGGTCTATATCATCTCCGGCAGCAGCGAGGCGGCCGCGCGCTATATCCGCCGCCGCTTCGGCCCCGGCGACGCCGTTCTGTGCTTTGCTGAGGAGCTGCCGCTCTATGACGGCTGCAATCCGACGGCCTACGGCTCTGAAAACGATGTGCGCACACTCTCTGCCGGGCTGTTTGCCGCCCTGCGCGACCTTGACCGGCCGGATATCCGCACGATCTATGCCCGCTGTCCCGAGGGCGGCGGCGTGGCCTACGCCGTCGGCAACCGCCTGAAGAAGGCGGCGGCCTTCCGTGTGGTCGACGCGGAGCACGAGGCATGAAAATTCTCGGCATCACCGGCGGAAGCGGCAGCGGGAAAACGACGCTGCTGCGCGCCGTGGAGCATCTGGGCGGCCTCGGTCTCGACTGCGACGCCATTTATCATTGCCTGCTCGAAACGGACGATGCCCTTGTCGCCGCCATCGGCGCGCGCTTTCCCGGCACGGTCCGGGACGGCCGGGTCGACCGCCCGGCGCTGGCTGCCGTCGTGTTTGCCGATCCGGCGGAGCTTGCGGCCCTCGATGCCCTGACGCATGAGGCCGTTGCGCGCGAGGTACGGCGGAGGCTTTGGCAGTCGGAGGCACCGTTTGCTGCCATCGACGCCATCGGCCTGTTCGAAAGCGGCCTTGCCGCCCTGTGCGACGAGACGGTCTGCGTGCTTGCGCCCGAGGAAACGCGCATCGAGCGGCTCATCCGGCGCGACGGCATTTCCCGCGAGCGCGCTCTTGCCCGCATCCGGGCGCAGAAGAGCGACGAGGCCCTGCGGGCCCAGTGCGGCCATGCCCTGTGGGCGGACGCGCCGACGCCGGAGGCATTTCAACAACAATGTGAGCAATTTCTGAAAGGAGTTTTGATGATGGAAGAAACCAAGAAGTTCGCAAAGGAGCGCGAAGCGCTGCTTTCCAGCCCCAAGAACGGCTATGACCGCATTTCCGAGGCGGACCTTGCCGCGATGGAGTCCTACTGCAAGGAGTACATGAAATTCATCAGCGACTGCAAGATGGAGCGGGAGGCTGTCAAGTGGACGATCGAGGCCGCTGAGAAGGCCGGCTTCCGGGAACTGAAGCCCGGCATGCAGCTGAAGCCCGGCGACCGCGTCTACGGCAACAACCACAACAAGAGCGTTATCTTTGCCGTCGTCGGCAGCGAGAGCCTGAACGAGGGCACGCACATCTGCGCGGCCCACATCGATTCCCCGCGTCTGGACCTGAAGCCGAATCCCCTGTATGAGGATGCGGGCATGGCCTATTTCAAGACGCATTACTACGGCGGCATCAAGAAGTATCAGTGGACGACGACCCCGCTGGCCATCCACGGCGTCGTGGCAAAGAAGGACGGCACCGTCGTCACCGTGACCGTCGGCGAGGAGCCGGGTGATCCCATCTTCTGCGTGACCGACCTGCTGGTCCACCTGTCTGCTGACCAGATGCGCAAGACGCTGGCCGAGGGCGTGACGGGCGAGAACCTGCGCATCCTGCTCGGCAGCCGCCCGCTGAAGGACGACGAGGGCGCCGACCGCGTGAAGTTCGCCATCCTGATGCTCCTGAACGAGAAGTACGGCCTGACGGAGGAGGACTTCCTCTCCGCCGAGCTGACCATGGTCCCCGCAGGCCCTGCGCGCGAGGTCGGCTTCGACCGCAGCCTCATCGCCGCCTACGGCCATGACGACCGCGTATGCGCCTATGCCGCCTTCAAGCCGCTGCTGGACCTCGGCACCCCGGTCAAGACGGCCGTGTGCGTGCTGGCCGACAAGGAGGAGATCGGCTCCGTCGGCATCTCCGGCATGCAGAGCCAGTATTTCGAGATGTTCATGGAGGACCTGTGCGAGGCGGCGGGCGCAAGCAAGCGCCGCTGCTTCGAGCATTCGTTCTGCCTGTCCGCAGACGTCAGCAACGCGTTTGACCCGCTGTATGCCGAGACCTGCGACCCGACGAACAACACGAAGATCAACTACGGCACCGGCATCTTCAAGTATACCGGCGCGCGCGGCAAGTCCGGCAGCTCCGACGCAGCCGCCGAGGTCATGGGCTATGTGCGCCGCATCTTTGCGAAGCACGACGTCATCTGGCAGACCGGCGAGCTCGGCAAGGTCGACCAGGGCGGCGGCGGCACGGTCGCCTGCTACATGGCAAACCGCAACATCGAGACCGTCGATGCCGGCGTCCCGGTGCTGTCCATGCATGCCCCGATGGAGATCGTCTCCAAGCTGGATACCTACATGACCTTCAAGGGCATGAAGGTCTTCTACGAAGAAAACTGATCTGTCCTGCCCCGCTTTGGAGCTCCAAAGCGGGGCAGCGTTTTTGCACGATGAGTAGCCCCGCCCGGCTCTGCAGGAACAATCGGTACAGGTTGGCGTTAAAATGGCACCAGCCCCGAATTGTCATTGCGAGGAGGCCGCAGGCCGACGCGGCAATCTCGGGAAGGCATTGCCGATTCGCACTGGCTGCCGATAAAAACGCATTGACCAATTGCGTGCGTCTGTAGCGGCGCTCAGTGAGCGCCTTGCGCACCTGCAAATTTCCACGCACTCCGCCGACCGTACAGGCTCCCAGATTTGTCATTGCGAGGCCCCGAAGGGGCCGCGGCAATCTCGGGGAGGCAGTTACGATTTCGCCGAGGCTGCCCTGTTATCGGACTGGGCACTGCGAGATTCCCACGTCGCTTCGCTCCTCGGAATGACAATTCGGGGGCATTCACCATTTTAACGATGCCGTGTACCGGCTGTTAGTGCTTACCAGGCGGTCACTGACCGCCGCTACAGACGCAATCGGTGCATGCTGTTTCAACGGCGGCCTGTACAATCTGCGAGTGCCTTCCCGAGATTGCCACGTCGCTTCGCTCCTCGCAATGACAAATTTGAAAGCCTCATGCCGCCGAATTATCGTCCCAATACTTGCAGTTGCCAATGGCGCTCAGGGAACGCCCTACAGACGCAATCGGCTTGTACGTTTTTATCGTTGCCCTGTACGAACTGCAAATGCCTGACACCCCGTTTTACGCGGATTTTACGTCCTGCGGGCGGGAAAAATACGGCGCTGTCCGGGAAAACCCATATTTTTCCGCATGTTTTGCGGCCAAAACGGCGTACAATGGGCGGAAAGCCTGCAAAAAGAATAACATCGCAGGAAAAACCGACAAACGCGCCAGAAATTTTTCGGAACAGTTGAAATTTTTGTGCAATGTTGTATAATAAGCATGGATGGATGATTTTAAGGAAGCTCTGATGCAATCAGAGGTTCCCGTATCCCCGCAAGCTGAGCAAAGAAGGAGATCACCATGGAACAGACGCTGCATAATGCATTCAAACGTTTCTCTCTCGGCGACGAGCTGCGCGCCTATACCTTCCTGGGCTGCCATGCCGCAGAGCGCGACGGAGTCCACGGCTATGTTTTCCGTGTCTGGGCCCCGCGGGCGCAGGGCGTCAGCGTGACCGGCGACTGGAACTTCTGGAACACCGAGGACCTGCCGATGACGCTCGTCGAATACGGCATCTGGGAGGCCTTTTCCGCCTATGCGCGCGAGGGCGACGCCTATAAATTCTATATCCGCCGCCGCGACGGCTCCGCCGTCTATAAATCCGATCCCTATGCCTTCCGCAACTGTGCGCTGCCCGACACGTCGAGCCGTATCTGTACGCTGGACGGCTATACCTGGGGCGATGCCGACTACCGCCGCAAGCAGGGCAAGCGTAAGCTGCTCAACTGCCCGATGAACATCTATGAGATGCACTTCGGCTCGTGGCGGCGCAAGCCGGACGGCAGCCTCTATACCTACGACGAGCTGGCAGATGAGCTCGTGCCCTACCTGAAGGACATGGGCTACACCCACATCGAGCTCATGCCGCTGTCCGAATATCCCTATGAGCCGTCGTGGGGCTATCAGGTCACGGGCTACTATGCTCCGACGTTCCGCTACGGCGAGCCGAAGCAGCTCATGCGCTTTGTGGACAAGTGCCACGAGGCCGGCATCGGCGTGCTGCTCGACTGGGTCCCGGCCCACTTCCCGAAGGACGAGAACGGCCTTTATGAATTCGATGGCACCTGCTGCTATGAGCTGGAAGACCCGCTCATGAACGAGCACCCCGACTGGACGACCCGCATCTTCGACTTCGGCAAGGGCGAGGTGCAGTCGTTCCTCATCTCGAACGCCGTGTACTGGCTGGAGCAGTACCACATCGACGGCCTGCGCGTCGACGCCGTGGCCGCCATGCTCTACCTCGACTACGGCCGCCGCGAGTACCACCCGAACAAGTTCGGCGGCAAGGAGAATCTCGAGGCCATCGCCTTCCTGCGCAAGCTCAACCGCGCGGTGTTCTCCGTGCGGCGCAGCGCCATCACGGCGGCCGAGGAGTCCACGGCCTTCCCGCTCGTGACGAAGCCGGATTACGACGGCGGCCTCGGCTTCCTGTTCAAATGGAACATGGGCTGGATGAACGACATGCTGCATTATATGTCGCTCGATCCGCTGTTCCGCAAGGGCAGCCACAACGACCTGACGTTCTCCATGACGTATGCCTATTCCGAAAACTTCATTCTTCCGCTGTCGCATGACGAGGTGGTGCACGGCAAGTGCTCCCTTATCAACAAGATGCCGGGCGAATATGACGATAAGTTCAGCAACCTGCGCGTGTTCTACGGCTTCATGATGGGCCACCCCGGCAAGAAGCTCAGCTTCATGGGCAACGAATTTGCGCAGTTTATCGAGTGGAATTACGCACAGCAGCTCGACTGGCTTCTGCTCGACTATGAGCGCCATCGCCAGATGCAGGACTATGTGCGCGATCTGAATCATTTCTATCTGGATCACAGCAGCCTGTGGAACAACGATTCCGACTGGAACGGCTTCCAGTGGATCTCCGCCGACGACCGCGACAACAGCGTTATCGCCTTCCGCCGCATCGATCGCCGCGGCTGCGAGCTGATCGTGATCTGCAACTTCTGCCCGGTCACCCGGACGGACTATCGCCTGGGTCTGCCGAAGCCGGGCGAATACGAGGCGGTCTTCAACAGTGACGAGGTCCGCTACGGCGGCAAGGGAACGGAGCTTCCCGTTGTGACGGCCGAAAAGGAGCCGCTGCACGGCCTGCCCTTCTCCGGCAGCTTCACGCTCGCGCCGCTCTCCGTGGCCTTCTACCGCAAAAAGACAGCCCCGCGCAAGAAAACGGCAAAATCCTGAATGACGAGAAGGAGAAATGACCATGAACTTCCAGAAAAAGCACTGCGTCGCGATGCTGCTGGCGGGCGGGCAGGGGAGCCGCCTGATGGTGCTGACGGAGAACACGGCAAAGCCTGCGGTCCCGTTCGGCGGTAAGTATCGCATCATCGATTTTCCTCTCTCCAACTGCGTGAATTCCGGCATTGACACCATCGGCGTGCTGACGCAGTATCAGCCGCTCGAGCTCAATGAGTACATCGGCAACGGCCAGCCGTGGCGTCTGAACCGCAGCCACTGCGGCGTGCAGGTCCTGCCGCCCTATGCCAAGAGCAAGAAATCCGAGTGGTACAAGGGCACCGCGAACGCGATCTATCAGAACATCGCCTTCATCGAGCGCTATGATCCGGACGATGTCATCATCCTCTCCGGCGACCACATCTATAAAATGGACTATGCCGCCATGCTGCGCTACCACGAGCAGATGGAGGCCGACTGCACCATCGCCGTGCGCACGGTCCCACTGGCAGAGGCCAGCCGCTTCGGCATCATGAACACGCGCGAGGACGGCTCCATCTACGAATTCGAGGAGAAGCCGAAGCATCCGAAGAGCACGAACGCATCCATGGGCATCTACATCTTCAAGTGGAGCGTGCTGAAAAAGTTCCTCATCGAGGACGAGGAGAACCCGCGTTCTGAGAACGACTTCGGCAAGAACGTCATCCCCGCCATTCTGAACGAGGGCTACCGCCTGTTCGCCTATGAATTCCAGGGCTACTGGAAGGACGTCGGCACGATCAGCTCCCTGTGGGAGGCCAACATGGACCTGCTGGGCAAGAACCCCGCCTTCAACCTCTACGGTGAGAAGGGCAACCGCATCTATGCCCGGAACTACGCCATGCCGTCGAGCATCATCGCCCGCGAGTCGAAGAATAAGAACTGCTTCATCGCCGAGGGCTGCGAAATTTATGGCACCATCACGCACTCCATCATCTCCACGGGCTGCACGGTCGACTCCGGCGCCATCGTGGAGGACAGCGTTATCATGCCGAACGTCCACATCGAGTCCGGTGTCATCATCCGCCACGCCATCATCGGCGAGGACTGCCGCATCTGCCGCGGCGCGGTGATCGGCGGCTCGTTCGCCCCCGGTGAGGAAAAGAAGATCAGTGTGGTCGGAAAGGCCAAGACCATTGCCGAGAACACCGCCATCAAGCCGGGCGAGATCTATTGAGAGGGAGGACAAGAACCATGACTACGATGGGCATCATTTTTGCGAACATCTATGACAGCTCCCTCGGTGAGCTGACGAACAAGCGCACCATGGCGTCTCTGCCCTATGGCGGGCGCTATCGTCAGATCGATTTCTCCCTGTCGAACATGACGAATTCTGCCATTCGCCATATCGGTATCATCACGAAGTATAATTATCAGTCCCTTATGAACCACATCGGCTCCGGGCAGGAGTGGGACCTCGAGCTCGGTGAGGGCGGCCTGGAATTCCTGACGCCGTTTGCCATGGGCCACAACGGCAGCTACCGCGGCAAGCTCGAGGCGCTGGATTCCGCCATGAATTTCCTGAAAATCTCCACGGAGGAATATGTCGTTCTGGCCGACAGCGGCGTGCTGTGCGCCATCAATCTGGAAAAGATCGTCGAGGCCCACGCCGCCTCGGGCGCGGACGTCACCGTCGTGGTGAAGGACGGCATCTGCAACGGGCAGAAGCAGCTCGATCTGGCCGTGAAGGTCGACGCGGATGACCGCGTGACGGACGTGGCCGTCGACTACTGCGCAGGCGAGCAGTATCTTGCCTCCATGGGCCTGTTCGTCATCCGCCGCGAGCTCCTCATGCGCGAGGTCACGGAGGCCGTGGCCCACAACCGCTACCATTTCGAGCGCGACCTTGTTATGCACGGCTTTGCGGAGACCGGCATGAAGGTCAACGCCTACCGCTATGACGGCGTGGCACTGTTCAACGAGAGCACGACGGAGTTCTTCCACAACAGCCTTGCGCTGATCCGTCCGGAGATCCGTCACGGGCTGTTCGCCCGCGAGGACCTGACGATCTACACGAAGGTCCGCGACGAAGTGCCTGCCTATTACGGCGAGCATTCCGAGATCGACGACTGCGTCGTGGCCGACGGCTGCGTGCTCGAGGGCTCCGCCGTCAACTCCGTTCTCTTCCGCAGCGTCAAGCTCGGCGAGGGCGCATCCGTGCGCAACAGCGTCATCATGCAGCGCTGCACCATCGGGGAGGGCGCCGATCTGGAGTGCGTCATCATGGATATGGACGTCGTCGTCCGTCCGGGCGCCGTGCTGCGCGGCACGATGGATCATCCGCTGGTGTTCAAGAGAGGAGAGGTCGTATGAGGATCGCAATGGTCGCCTCCGAGGCTGCCCCGTTCGTCAAAACGGGCGGCCTGGGCGACGTGATGCAGGCGCTTCCCAACGCGCTGTCCAAGCTGAAGGGCAACGAGATCTGCCTGTTCCTGCCGTACTATAAGCGCATCAAGGAAAATCCGGCCGTCGAAACGGAGCAGGTCGGCTCGTTCTCCATGGAGCTGGCGTGGCGCGAGAGCTATGTCGGTATCCTGCGTCTGAAGTCCCGCCGCAAGAAGCTGCAGGTCTACTTCATCGACAACGACTACTATTTCGGCGCGCGCAGCACCGTCTACGGCGATTTCGACGACGGCGAGCGCTTCGCCTATTTCTCGAAGGCCGTGATGGCCGCGCTGTACTTCCTCGACTTCAAGCCCGATATCCTGCACTGCCACGACTGGCAGGCGGCCATGACGCCTGCGTATCTGCGCGCGCTGTACCATGACTGGTGCCCGCAGACGAAGCTTGTCTTTACCATCCACAACGTGGAGTATCAGGGCTGGGCCGATGCGTCGTTCTTCGACAATATTCTCGGTCTGCCGGATGAATACCGCGCGAGCCTGACGTTTGACGGCGCGATCAACATGATGAAGGGCGCCATCGAGCTTTCGGACATCGTCACGACGGTCTCGAAGTCCTATGCCGAGGAGCTGCGCTATCCGTACTATGCCCACCGCCTGGACGGCGTGCTGCGCAACGCGTGGCTGTGGGGCATTACGAACGGCATTGACACCGATGTCTTTGACCCCGAGACGGACTGCGCCCTGAGCGCGAACTATTCCGCCGCCGATATGAGCGGCAAATGGGTCAACAAGCGCGCCCTGCGCGAGGAGATGGGCCTGAGCACCGACACGGACGCCCCCATCCTCGGCATGGTCACGCGCCTGGCCGGGCACAAGGGCATCGACCTGCTGTGCTACATCGGCCAGCGCCTGATGGAGCGCGAGATCCAGCTCGTCATCGTCGGCACGGGCGAAAAGCAGTATGAGTACGCACTGAGCGCACTGGCCCGCCAGTATCCCGGCCGCATCGCCGTCCGGCTGTGCTTCGACCCGGCGCTCGCCTCCCGTGTCTATGCGGGCTGCGACATGTATCTCATGCCGTCAAAGTCCGAGCCCTGCGGCCTGTCCCAGCTCATCGCCATGCACTACGGCACCGTGCCCATCGTCGCCTCGACCGGCGGCCTGCGCGACACCGTCCCGCCCTACAATCCCGAAACGGGTGAGGGCCGCGGCTTTACGTTCCAGAGCTACAACGCCGATGATTTCCTCGGCGCCATCGACCGCGCAGCGGGCCTGTATTACGGCGACCGCGACGCATGGAACAGGCTGGCCCGCCATGATATGGAGTGCGACTTCAGCTGGCAGGTCCCGGCCAACGAATATATGCAGCTGTACAGCGAATTGCTCTACGGCAAGCAGTAATAAATCATGATTTCAAACGCTGATTCCGGAATTACGGAAAACTTTAGGAGGCCCCATGAACAAGAAGCAAAATTCCAAACAGAAGATCCAGAAGCTTGCGGAGAATGACGCCCGTCCCGAGCGCGCCATTCAGCCCACGGAGCTGCTCAACGACACGCTGCGCCGCATCTTCGGCTGCGAGCTTGCCGACGCCACCCAGAAACAGGTCTATCGCGCGCTGTGCATCAGCGTCCGCGAGCTGTTGACGGAGAAGAACCGCGTCTTTGGCAACCGCTGCACCGAAAAGGAGCGCAAGGAAGTTTATTATATGTCGATGGAGTTCCTGGTCGGCACCAGCCTGCGCAACAACCTCTTTAACCTCGGGCTGGAGGCGGAGTTCCGCAAGGCACTGGCCGATGCAGGCTTCGACATCGATGAGATCTACGCCATCGATCCCGACGCCGGCCTTGGAAACGGCGGCCTCGGCCGTCTGGCCTCCTGCTATATGGATGCCGCGACCGGCATGGACTACCCGATGACCGGCTTCTCCATCCGCTATGAATTCGGCATCTTCAAGCAGAAGATCGTCGACGGCTGGCAGATGGAGTTCCCGGACAACTGGCTCGAGATGGGCGACGTGTGGCTGCAGGCCCGCGAGGACGACGCCGTGGAGGTCAAGTTCGGCGGCGAGGTCCGCGAGTGGATGGACAACGACCGCTTCAAGGTCGCGCAGGTCGGCTACAGCTCCGTTATGGCCGTGCCGTATGACATGTATATCTCCGGCTATGACAGCGATGCCGCCAACCGCCTCGTCCTGTGGAGCGCCAAGCTGCCGCAGAGCTTCGACATGGCTGCGTTCTCCCGCGGCGACTATGTCCGCGCCCTCGAGCGCAACGCCATGGCCGAGACCATCTCCAAGGTCCTCTATCCGGCGGACGACCACATTCAGGGCAAGCGCCTGCGCCTGAAGCAGCAGTACCTGCTCGTCTCCGCCTCGCTGCAGAGCATCCTGAAGAAGCACTATAAGAAATACCGCACCTACACGAACCTGCCGGAAAAGGTCGCCATCCACATCAACGACACCCATCCGGCCCTGTGTGTGCCGGAGCTGATGCGCCTGCTCATCGATGAGCACGACTTCGGCTGGGACGAGGCGTGGGACATCACCTGCCGCACGCTGTCCTATACGAATCACACCGTTATGAGCGAGGCCCTCGAGCGCTGGAACGTCGATCTGTTCCGCGAGCAGCTGCCGCGCGTCTACTCCATCTGCCAGGAGATCAACCGCCGCCTCATCGAGCACCTGTGCGCCGTCTACCCGAACGACTGGGGCAAGATCAACTACATGGCCGTCATCGCGAACAACGAGGTCCGCATGGCGAACCTCTGCCTTGCCGCCTGCCACAAGGTCAACGGCGTTTCCAAGCTGCACACGGACATCCTGCGCAACGGCATCTTCCGTGACTACTGTCAGATCACGCCGGAGCGCTTCCTGAACGTGACGAACGGCATTGCCTATCGCCGCTGGCTGTGCCAGTCCGATCCGCTGCTGACGGATTATCTCAAGCAGCTCATCGGCGGCGACTTCCTGCGGGATGCCCGCGCACTCGAGAAGCTCCTGCCGTATCAGAATGACGAAAAGGTGCTTGCGGACCTCATGGCCATCAAGCGCAAGAACAAGGAGCGCCTCGCCGCTCTCATCGAGAACCAGAACGGCGTGCGCGTCGACCCGGATTCCATTTTCGATATCCAGATCAAGCGCCTGCATGAGTACAAGCGCCAGCTGCTCAACATCCTGCATGTTCTGTATCTCTACCGCCAGATCAAGGCCAATCCGCACGGCGATTTCATGCCCCGCACGTTCATCTTCGCGGCCAAGGCCTCCGCGGGCTATATCCGCGCCAAGCAGATCATCAGCCTCATCGTCGCTGCGTCGAAGCTCATCAATAATGACCCGGACGTCAACGACAAGCTGAAGGTCGTCTTCCTCGAGGACTACAAGGTCTCCCTTGCGGAGATCATCATCCCGGCCGCCGATATCTCCGAGCAGATCTCCATCGCGGGCAAGGAGGCCTCCGGCACCGGCAACATGAAGCTCATGATCAACGGCGCCGTGACCATTGGCACGCTCGACGGCGCGAACGTCGAGATCCACGAGCAGGTCGGCGACGAGAACATCTTCCTCTTCGGCATGAAGGCCCATGAGGTCGAGGAGCTGTGGCAGCGCGGCTACCATCCGACGGAATTCGTCACGCCGGAGCTGCAGGCCGTGCTCGACATGCTCACGTCCGGCGTGCTCGGCCAGCGCTTCGACGATCTGGTCGATTCGCTGCTCACGAACCGCTTCGGCACGGCTGACCCCTATATGACGCTGGCCGATTTCCAGGATTACGCCCGCGCGCAGCGCGATGTCGCCGCGGTCTATCAGGATAAGCAGCACTTTGCCCGCATGTCCCTCATCAACATCGCCAAGGCCGGCATCTTCTCCTCGGACCGCGCCGTCAAGGAATACGCGGACGAGATCTGGGATCTCGACTGAGATGCGCATCCTGTTTGACAGCCGTCAGACGCAGTACAAGACCCCGTTCGGAACGCTCCGGACGGGGGAGTGCTGCGTTCTGCAGATCCGCATCCCGACGGAGGTCGGCGCCTCCGGCGTCCGCCTGATGCTGGAGGACAGCGAGCACGCTGTGTGCGCCGAGCTGCCGTTTTCCTTCGCCTCGCGCGGCGAGGACGGCTATGAGCTCTGGCGTCTGGAATTCACGCGGCAGGAGACCGGGCTGCATTTTTACTGGTTCCGCATCGACAAGCGCGGCGGTGGCAGCTTCCGCCTGTTCCGTCAGGGGAGCGATACGAATATGGAGGCGGGGGAGAAGTGGCAGCTCAGCGTCATTCCCGCCGATTTCCGGGTACCGGACTTTGCGCCGGGCGCTGTGATGTATCAGATCTTCCCGGACCGCTTCGCCCGCAGCGGGAGCTGCGACCTGACCTGTAAGCTCCAGCCGTTCTGGGTGCACGAAAGCCCCGATGAGCTGCCGGAGTACCGCCCCGATGCGCAGGGCGAGGTGCGGAACAACGATTTTTTCGGCGGAAATTTCGCGGGCATCCGCGAAAAGCTGCCGTATCTGCAGGAGCTGGGCGTCGGCGTTCTCTACCTGAACCCGATTTTCATGGCGTGGTCGAACCACCGCTATGACACGGCCGACTATCGCCGTCCTGACCCCATGCTCGGCACGGAGGAGGACTTCCGCGCCCTGTGTGACGCTGCCCATGCGCGCGGCATGCGCGTCATTCTCGACGGCGTGTTCTCCCACACGGGCAGCAACAGCGTCTATTTTGACGCGAAGCATGTGTTTGGCCACGGCGCGGCGTCCGACCCGAATTCGCCGTACCGCCGCTGGTATCGCTTCCACCATTATCCCGACGATTACGAGGCCTGGTGGGGTATCCGCACGCTCCCATGCGTCGAGGAGCTGGACGAGACGTATCTCCATTATATTATCGAGGATGAGGACTCCGTCATCGCCCACTGGCTGCGCCTCGGTGCGGACGGCTTCCGGCTCGACGTCGTCGACGAGCTGCCGGATGAATTTGTCCGCCGCCTGCGCCGCCGGATGCGTCAGATCGACCCGCAGAGCCTGCTGCTCGGCGAGGTCTGGGAGGACGCATCGAATAAGCGTGCCTACGGCGTTTCCCGCCGCTATTTTGTCGACGGCGAGCTGGATTCCGTCATGAATTATCCGTGGCGCAACGCCATCGTGGCCTTCCTGACGGATGCGGACGACGGCACGGCGCTGGGCGAAAGTCTGATGACGCTGGCGGAGAATTATCCGCCTGAGGTGCTCTCCTGCGTGATGAACCACCTCGGCACGCATGACACGCCGCGCATCCTGACCGTGCTGGGCGAGCCGTTTTGCGGCACGAAGGACGAGCGGGCGCACCGCCGCATGACGCCAGTGCAGCGCAAGACCGCCCTGATGCGGCTGCGCATGGCGGTCTTCCTGCAGTTTACCCTGCCCGGTATGCCCTGCATCTACTACGGCGACGAGGCCGGGATGGAGGGCTTTGAGGACCCGTTCTGCCGCACCTGCTATCCATGGGGCCGCGAGGACGAGGAGCTGCAGGCCTATTACCGCATGATGACCGCCCTGCGCGGCAGCAGCGAGGCCCTGCGGCGCGGCGGCCTGCGCGTGCTGGCCGCCGGAAACGGCCGCATCGCTTTTACACGCGCCTTCGGAGATGAGCGCCTGGTCGTATGCGTGAACCATTCCATCGGTGAGTGGGTCCTGCCTGCAGGCCGCGTCCGCTTTGCCGAAAGCGCGGCACCGTCGCCCACGGGCGAGGTCGTCCTGATGCGCGGCGGCTTCTGCCTGCTGGAACCGTCGGATCCCGAAGCGCATATCTCTATAGAGTAGAAATATCTCCCGGCGACACCCCAAACGATACGAAAGGAGCGA
Source organism: Faecousia sp. (assembly GCF_048519415.1). Lineage (NCBI taxonomy): Bacteria > Bacillati > Bacillota > Clostridia > Eubacteriales > Oscillospiraceae > Faecousia > Faecousia sp. The sequence continues at coordinate 31,217 of NZ_DBFZUT010000081.1, forward strand.
TCCCATGAAGTTTTCTGAAATGCCCTATTCCCGTCCCGACCTGGAAGCCATGAAGGCGAACCTGACGGCCTGCACCGAGGCCTTCCTCGCCGCCGAAAGCGCGCAGGAGCAGATCGCGCAGTACGACCGCGTTACGGACCTGTCCGTGGAATTCAACACGATGGGAAGCCTTGCCAATGCCCGCCATACCATCGACACGCGCGATGAATTCTATGACGCCGAGTCAACGTTCTTCGACGAGAGCTGGCCCCAGCTGAGCGTCTATTTCCAGCGCCTGAACGAGGCCATGCTGGACTCGAAGTTCCGCCCGGAGCTGGAGGCCCATTACGGCAGCCTGCTGTTCCTGAAGCTCGAGATCAGCCGCCGCAGCTTCAAGCCGGAGCTTGTGGAGCTTATGCAGGAGGAAAACCGCCTGACGTCCCGCTATCAGAAGCTCTATGCCAACATGACCGTGGAATTTGACGGCAAGACCATGCCCATGCCGATGCTCGGCAAGTACAAGGTCAGCGCCGACCGCGCCGTTCGCCGCGCCGCTTACGAGGCCGAGGGCAAGGTCTTTGATGCAAACCGCGCGGAGCTGGACGAGATCTATGACAAGCTCGTCCACAACCGCAATGCGCAGGGCCGCATGCTTGGCTATCCGAACTTCATTCAGCTCGGCTATGACCGCCTCGGCCGCAACTGCTATGGACAGAAGGAGCTGGCGGCCTTCCGCGACCAGATCGCAAACGATCTTGTCCCCATCATTGCGGAGGTCAAGGAGGCCCAGCGCAAGCGCATCGGCGTCGACCGCCTGTACATTTACGACGACAAGTTCCGCTTCCCGGACGGCAACCCGGCCCCGGAGGGCACGGCGGAGGAGATCCTCGCCGCAGGCCGCAGAATGTATGAGGAGCTCAGCCCGGAGACGAAGGAATTCGTCGACTTCCTCTACGACAACGAGCTGCTCGACGTGCTGTCCCGCGAGGGCAAGGCCCCCGGCGGCTACTGTACGATGTTTGAAAAATACAAGGCTCCGTTTATCTTCTCGAACTTTAACGGCACAGCCGGAGACGTCGATGTGCTGACCCACGAGGCCGGTCACGCCTTCGCATTTTACCGCGCAATGAACAGCGATATCTACCCGGACCTGCGCGAACCGACCATCGAGGCCTGCGAATGCCACTCCATGAGCATGGAATTTCTGACGCAGGATTATCATAAATATTTCTTCGGCGCGCAAACGGCAAAATACGAGCTTGCCCACTGTGAAGACAGCCTCGATTTTATCCCCTATGGCTGCATGGTGGATGAATTCCAGCATTTGATGTATGAAAATGAGGACCTGACGCCGGATGAGCGCCACGGCGTGTGGGAGAAGCTCGAGAAGAAGTACCGCCCCTGGCTGAGCATGGACGGCCTGCCCTTCTACGGCCGCTACGCCCACTGGCAGTGGAAACCGCACATTTATCTCAATCCGCTGTACTATATTGATTATTGTATGGCAGGTACGGTCGCGTTCCAGGTCTGGACGCTCTCTCTGCAGGACCGCAGGGCAGCTTGGGAGAAATATCTGGCCTTTGTCGACCAGGCGGGAACAAAGACGTTCGCTGATTTGTGCCAAAGCGTCGGCCTGCGTATACCGTACGAGGACGGCTGCATCCGCGAGGTCGGCTCCGGTATCCGCGACTGGCTCAAGGCGCATGCCCCGGTGGAGGCCTGAATGCTTTTGCGCGGTTCCGCTTGCGGTGGATGACAGAAAACGTGATTTTCGGCAGGTCGTGTCAGAATGCGCGTATCTTGTGAACATTTCATGAAATCAAA
>NZ_DBFZUT010000082.1:0-24033 GCF_048519415.1 Faecousia sp.
ATAGCAATGTGATTTCGAACGCATAAAGTGGAGGAGCAATATATGAAAGCAACCGGCATCGTCAGACGCATTGACGACCTCGGGCGGATCGTCATCCCAAAGGAGATCCGCCGTACCCTGCGTATCCGCGAGGGCGACCCGCTGGAAATCTACACGGAGAAGGACGGCGAGGTGATCTTTAAGAAATATTCGCCGATGGGGGACCTACAGGCGGTCGCGGCGCAGCTGTGCGAGTCCATCGGCAAGAACACCGGCCACATCGCGGCCGTGGCGGACCGCGACTCCATCATCGCGGTGGCGGGCGCGCCGAAGCGCGAGCTGCTGGAAAAGCGCAACTCCGCCGAGCTGGAGCAGCTGATGGAGCAGCGGCGCAGCTACCGCTACCACGGCGGCGAGAGCCGTCTGCGCGCGGCGGAGTCCGTGGAGCGCTACCACCTCGGCGTGGCGGCGCCGATCGTGGCCGAGGGCGACCTGATGGGCTGCGTCATGCTGCTCATGGGCGAGCACGACGCAGCGCCGACCGAGTCGGAGCAGGCGCTCGCGCAGACGTTCGCGGGATTTTTGGGAAAGCAGATGGAGAGCTGAAGGAGAAAAGGGAAGATATTCGGGGCCGGGAGGCCCCGATTTTTTCGTATTTTCAAAAATAAAGGTAGAAAAAAGAGGCGTTCAACGGTATAATTACATAGTAGATCAGTATGCAACAGGAGGGAACGGCGTGAAGCTTGCGGCGCTTTTGGGAAACGATACGCTGAAGCAGCGCCTTTCTGCGCTGCAGGCCAAGGGCAAGCTGACGCACAGCTTCCTGCTGACCGGGCCGGAGGGCTCCGGGCGGCACACGCTTGCGCGTATCCTCTGCGCCGCCATGCAGTGCACCGCGCCCGGCGAACGCCCCTGCGGCGTCTGCCCGCAGTGCCGCAAGGTGCTTGACGGCGCGCACCCGGACATCTGCATCGTGGATGACCCCGAGAAGAAGACCATTCCCGTCAAGCTCGTCCGCGATGCCTGCACCGATCTGTATATCCGCCCGAACGAAGGGCAGCGCAAGATCTATCTGTTCCCGCGCGCGCAGGACCTGAACCAGCAGGGGCAGAACGTCCTGCTCAAGAGCATCGAGGAGCCGCCTCCCTACGGCACGTTCCTGCTGCTGGCGGAGCACGCCGAGCAGCTGCTGCCGACCATCCGCAGCCGCTGCGTGGAGCTGCGCCTGTCGCCGCTGCCGGAGGCCGTATTGCTTCCCGCGCTGCGGGAGCGTTTCCCGGACGTGCCGGAGGGCACGCTCCGCGCCGCCGGCGTGCGTGCGGGGGGCTATCTCGGCCGGGCGGAGTCCATCCTGCGGGACGACGCCGGGCTGCTGCCGCAGAGTGCCGCGTTTGTCCGTGCCTACTGCGCGCGGCGGCCGGAGGAGCTGCTGCAGGTGCTCGCCCCGATGGAGCGGCTGAAGCGCGAGCAGCTCCGCCCCATCCTGACGCAGTGGCAGGCCCTTCTCGTCTCTGCCCTGACCTCGCGCAGCGGGCTGCCGCCCCTGCGGCCTGAGTGCGCGCAGATCGCGGAAGCACGCCCCGTCTCGGATATCACGCAGGCGATCGAGGCGATCCGGCTTGCGCTGCGCGATCTGGAGGGCAATGTCAGCCCCGGTGCGATCTGCGGCGCGCTGACCGTAAAGCTGCGCTGAACGCAGTATTTGCAGACTGTCAAAAACCTGCCGGGCCAAAAGCTTTGGAGGGACTTTTTTGACAAGCTGATTTGATTTTATGATGTTTTCCCGTTCATACGGAAAGGAGCTTTTCATGGAAGAACCCAAATTTGAGCCGGTCCCCGAGGAGATCGCGGAGGCCCCGGCAGAGCCCGCCGCGCTGCCCGCGGCCGACGAAGCCCTCATCCCCGAGATGCCCGAAGAGCCGGCCGCCCCGGCGGAAGACCCCATGGTCGAGGTCTGCGACGTGCAGTTCCGTTCCGGGTCAAAGGTCTATTTCTTCGCGCCCGGCGAGCTGAAGATCGCAACGGGCGACGAGGTCATTCTGGAGACTGCCCGCGGGCCCGAATTCGGCCAGTGCGTCCGCGGCAACCACATGGTGCACCCGCGCGAGGTTACTCCGCCGCTGCGCCCCATCCTGCGGCTGGCCACGCAGCAGGACAAGCGCGTCCACGCCGAGAACTGCCGCCGCGAAAAGCGCGCCATGGACGTCTGCCAGCAAAAGATCGCCGACCTCGGGCTGGAAATGCAGCTCGTCTCGGCGGAATATGCCTTTGACGGCAGCAAGGTCCTGCTCTTCTTCACGGCCGACGGCCGTGTCGACTTCCGCGAGCTGGTCAAGAGCCTCGCCTCCGTGCTGCGCACTCGCATCGAGCTGCGGCAGATCGGCGTGCGCGACAAGGCGAAGATGGTCGGCGGCCTCGGCATCTGCGGCCGCCCGTTCTGCTGCCGCCAGTTCCTGGACGATTTCCAGCCGGTGTCCATCAAGATGGCCAAGACGCAGAACCTCAGCCTGAATCCCACGAAAATTTCCGGCACCTGCGGCCGACTGATGTGCTGCCTGAACTACGAGCAGGAGACCTATGAGGAGCTGCTGAAGACCAGCCCGAAGAACGAATCGTTCGTCGACACGCCGGACGGCCGCGGCACGGTCACGGAGGTCAATCTGCTCAAGCAGTGCGTCCGCGTCCGGCTGGAGCAGCAGCCCGACACCATCGTTTGCCACCACAACTGCGATATCTGTGTTCTGCGCAACGGCAAGGCGCGCAAGACCGACCCACCCATTCCGGACGATCTCGCGCCGATCTCCGGCAATCCGCAGAAGTGCCGCAAAAAGGAGGCTCCCGAGCTCAAGACCTATCTCGAGCCGGTCGTCATGCGCCAGAACGCCGCCGTGCTGGAAGAGGCCCGCACGAACGAGGCCGACATTCAGAACGAGCAGCAGCACACCAAACGCCGCCGCCGCGGCGGACGCGGCCGCCGACATGAGGGCGAGGTCCCGCAGGAGCAGGAGGCCAGACGCCCGGCCGAGGCGAAGAAGCCTGCCGAACCAAAGAAGCCCGCTGAGAGCAAAAAGCCGGCTGAGGCGAGAAAGCTCGCCGAGGCAAGGCCGGAGCAGGCCGAGGGCGAGCCGAAGAAGCAGCGCCCGCGCCGCCAGCGTCCGCCCAGAGCGCCGAAGCCCGAGGGTGAGAAGCCCCCGCGCGCCGAGGCAGCGCCTGTCGATGCCCCGCATGGCGGCGAGAAGCCGAAACCCCGCCGCCGCTCCCGCGGCCACCGCAAGCCCGGCGGCCCGAAGCCCGAGGGCGGAGGAGAAGTGTAAAAATTGAAAATTCAGAGCCGCCTCGCAAGGGGCGGCTCTTTGCAAAACGGAGACTTTACGATGAGTACCTCAAAGGAATACATGCAGTTCGTTCTGGACCAGCTGGAGGGGTTCCCTGACGTGACATACCGCAAAATGTTCGGCGAATACATGGTCTATCTGCAGGGAAGGCCCGTCCTGCTCGTCTGTGACAACTGTGCAATGGTCAAAAAGCTCCCCGAGCTGGCGGAGCTGATGCGCGGCGCGCCGGACGGCCTGCCCTATGAAGGGGCCAGGGTCCACTCCGTCCTCGATCTGGAGGACCGTGAGCTGGTGCGGCAGGTGATGGATATCCTCCTGCGTGTCACGCCGCTGCCGAAGCGAAGAATTCAGCAGAGTAAATAGAACGCGATCCCCCCGCAGCGAGCCCGGATATTCCGGAAATCCGCTGCAGGGGGATCATGATTATTTTGCTTTGCGGCGATGATAGTTTACAGCCTGACGACTGCACTATACAGCGAGAAGCTGTCGCTGCCGTTTTTATCGGCGGCGTAGAATGTGACGAGCGCGCGGTAGGAATAGTTCACGGGACCGGTGTAGGTCTGCGTGTAGCTATGGGAAATCACGTTGTGGCCCAGCATGGCAGCCGTGTAGCGCGAGGAATAGGTGCGGATCGGGGTCCAGCTCGTCCCGTTTGCGGACTGCTCGATGACGATCGTCGTGACGCCGATGCTGGTCATGGTGCTGTCTGCACCGGTCGTGGTCTTGACCGAGATCGAGTTCGTGCCGCTCTTGGCGATCTTCACATCCGAGCGGCGGATGTAATCGCTGCTGCGCGCGGCGGCCGGCAGGCACAGCGCGGCTGCCAGCAGGGACAGGATCAGTACAAGGGAAAGAACGCGCCTCATAAATACCTCCATTTAGTGTATGGAATAGACAATGGAACGGATCACTTCTGCCGGGACCTTGCCGCTGACCAGACCGGAAACACGGCCGTTCAGCCAGCAGATGCCCGTGGAAGCGTTGTTCGTGTATTGGTAGTACCCGACGTCCCCCAACGTGAAGTAACTGACGGGCCGCTCGTCCTTCACGATCCAGTGCCCCTCCATTGCGGAAGGCTCCGCGAAGATCGTGAAATCCATGCTGAAGCCTGTGCCGTCCGGCAGGGAGAAGTAGGCATAGAACGAGGTGGTACCGGCGAATTCGTCTCCAAAGTCATACTCCGCCAGCACGGCGCCCTCGGGGACCCAGGACGGGACGACGCCGGTCACGCCGTAGGCTGCCAGCGCGTCGTGCAGCTGCTGCAGGCCCGCGTTGTCCGTGTGGTACTCGCCGCCCTGCGGCAGGCTCCAGCCTGCATGCGGCAGAGCGTCGATCTTGAGATACTCGTCCGTCCAGGTGATATAGGCGTTCGGAGCGTCGCTTGCGCCGGTCTCGACGCGGGGGAACAGAGCGAAGATCAGGATAAACATGGCCGCAGCGGCGGACACCACGCGGATCGGGATGCGGAGGCGGGTGTAGGCCTTCTGCAGGTGCGCGCGGGTGCGTCGGACCGGAGCGCCGGGGGAGTCCGGGGTGGAATAATAGGCGGAGAAATCCTGCCATGCGGCGGACGTGTCGGCCGGAGTCCTGCGGCGCTCGGCCAGAACGGTCAGAATGCTGTCAACGGTCGCCTCATCCAGCGGCGGGCCGTCCAGGTCGCTGCGCAGAAGCGTCTGAAGATGTTCGGTTGATAATTTGCGGTACAGTGCAAGTCGGGCTTCGGTTGGTTGATCGGCCATATGAAATTCCTCCCTTCATCCCTATATTTCTTCAGAAACGCAAAACGGACATGTTTTCAGAAATTTTTTTACTTTTATTTGGCAAAAGCTGCTTGCAGAGCTTTTTGCGGATGCGCTGCAGCCGTTTCTGGCTGCTCCAGACCGAGATGCCGAGCTCCTTGGCAACCTCCAGATGCGTTGCTCCTTCCAGCGTGATGCGGCAGAGCAGACGATAGTCCTCCGGCGGCAGCAGGGCGCGGATGGCGTCGAGCAGCTCGTTGATCGAGCCGAACGGCCGGTCCTCCACGGCGAGTTTTTTGCTCTCCTGCGCAAGATCCTGCTCGAGCGAGATGAAGTACAGGGCCTCCAGCGCCCGGCGGCGGCTGCCAACGCGGATCTTGTTCTTGAGCGTCTCCATCAGCCAGGCCTCCGGCTTTGCATGGCGCATGAGCGCGTCCTGCTTGCGGACAGCCTCGAAGAAGGTCTCCTGCACGGCCTCTTCGGCGTAGGCGGCATTGAAAAGGAGGTTCTCGGCGTAGATATACAGCCGTTCATAATTTGCATTGTACAGCGCTTCCAGAAAGGCATTGGCCTCCATGCGCTTCACCAGCCTTTGTGCGGCCGCATGGCCGCGGGATCGGGTTGTGCGTCGGGTCTGCACCGCACGGCTCCGGCGCGTGATATCCTGTGCGGTATTGACTTTGGGCAACACCGCATAATTCCCCTTCGTCCTTCGCCGGACATTTTTCGCCGGTCCATCGGTTCGAAAAGTTTGAAATATTGCGCAGCCGTTGGCGGCTTTGCCGCCTTACGGATGCGGCATGCCCCTTGCGGGTACACAAAGTATTCCTGCACTTTTCAAACCTCGTCCCGACCAAAAATCTCTCGCCGAATGATCTTGTTGAATTGTGCGGTGTTGCCCTTATTATAGCAGGCAGGTTCGTGCAATGTCAATCGGAGCCTGCCAACAGAATCTGACAATTCGACAGGGTTCTCAGGGCGCGAGCCGGACGAGCTGCTCCGGCTCGTCCGCCGTCAGCGTGACGGTGGCGCGCTGGACGCCGTTTTCCAGCAGGGCGTATGTTGTGCCGAGCGGCACGCCGAACAGGCTGCAGCGAGCGTTTCCTGCCCCGTCGGGGTAGACGACGGCGCGGCGCTCGAAGCCGTCGTTGTCCGTCAGCGTGAATTCCAGACAGCCCTGCTCCCCGGCGGCGAGCGACCGCTGCACGAGCACGGAGCCGACCGGAACGGCCGTCAGATGGAGCTGCTCGCCGTCGGACCAGCACGGGCCGGATTCCGCGCGGACGGATGCGTTCGGCAGAAGGGCAAAGACGGCCTCGCCCAGCGTCGTCACGGCGCGGTAGCGGCCCGGCTCCAGCCGCGCGCTGACGGCGCTGCCGTCCCGGCCGGGGATGAGGCGCTGCAGCTCCTGCCCGCCCTCGTCCTGAATGGTGATCTCGCTGATCTCGCCGTCCGTGCAGAACAGCACGCGCACGAGCATAAGCGGCGCTTCCGTCGGAGCCTCTGCGGCCTGTGTGTCCGGTGTGCGCAGGCTCTGCGCCGCGAAAACGGCGCTCATCAGGCCCATGGAGGCGGCGATGGCGACCGCCATGAGCAGAATGGCGCAGCAAAGCCTTGCTGCTTTCTTTTGCATGATTTTTGCCTCCTTCGATAAGATGCCGCCAGTATAGCGCATCCGTCCGGAGAGACCGTCCGAAAATCGTCGAGGGAAACAGGTATAAAAAATTTCCCGCCGGGCGATACTCATGCTCGGAGGTGCTAATATGCAAAACAAGGAAAACGGCTTCGGCCGCTTTGTGAAGGAGAAGGGCTACTACATAGTCCTGCTCCTTTGCGCAGTAGCGATCGGAGTATCGGGCTATCTTCTTCTTTCCGGAAAAAACAGCGACCAGCAGGTCCACCTGAGCACGGAGCGCGCCACGGTCCCACCGGGCGTGCGGGCCACGGAGCACGCGGAAAACGTTGTGGCGACGGACGGCCCGGAGCCGGGCACGGAGGCTACGGAGCCGACGCTGCGCCTGCAGCCGCCGGTGGCGGGCGAGCAGACGGGAGGCTTTGCGGCGGACCATCTGGCCTACAATGCGACGACGCGCGACTGGCGCACGCACGAGGGCCTCGATCTGGCCGCGGCACTCGGCGATCCGGTCTGCGCCGCGGCAGACGGGACTGTCTACACGATCTATGAGGACGAGCGCTACGGCACGACCGTCGTGCTGCGCCACAGCGGCGGCTTCACGACGCACTATGCCAACCTCACCGAGGAGCCGGATGTCGCCGTGGGCGACACGGTCCGCGCCGGGCAGCGCCTCGGCACGGTCGGCCAGACGGCCCTGACGGAGACAGGCGACGCGCCGCATGTGCATTTCGCCCTCTACAACGGCAATACGCCGGAGGACCCGGCAGAATACTGGCAGTGAACAAAGCAGAGGACGGCCGCCCGGCCGTCCTCAGACTGTCAAAAAACCTGTCCAGCCGAAAATTTCGGAGGGAAGAAAAGTGTGAAAGGAAACCGTCAGGGTTTCCTTTCGCGTTCAATCACCCGCCGCAGCGGCAGAATTGCAAAATCATGATACAAAAATTGATTTTGCAATTCTGGAAGCAGCTTGGCGAAAAAGCCCGAAGGGACTTTTTGACAAGCTGAGGACGGCCGCCCGGCCGTCCTTTTTGTGTAGTCGTATCGGATCGCGGATGGGAATGCAGCGGCACTCTGCCGACCGCACACGCCTTGTAGGGGAGCGGCATGCCGCTCCCGGCGGTGTACTCCCAATTCGTACTGGCTGCCGTTAAAATGGTATACACCAATTGCGTCTGTAGCGGCGCTCAGTGAGCGCCTTGTGCACTTACAAATCATGCAGCGCAAATTCATTGGCATGAGACTTCCGAGTTTGTCATTGCGAGGCCCCGAAGGGGCCGTGGCAATCTCAAGCAACCGCTTACGTTTTCGCCGGGGCCTCCCTGTTATCCAATTGTGTACTGCGAGATTGCCACGTCGCTTCGCTCCTCGCAATGACACATCAAGGAGCATGACGCAGGGAACGGTGCGCTGCACAGAAATGGCCGTCCTATTGCCGCTTCGCGGACGGGCGAGGCATGCCTCGCCCCTACGATTTGCACTGCATTCCATAACAAAAAACTGCCGCACCCGGGTGGGTGCGGCAGCGGAGCGTATTTCTTACTTGCTGAGAGCCAGATAACGGCAGGCGACGGCGGCAGCCTGGCAGCGGAGCGCCGTGGCGGTCGGGTCAAGGTAGTTGACCTTGTCGTCGTGCGTGGAGCCGTTGACGATCTTGGTGGAGACAGCCCAGTTCATGGCATCCTTCGCCCAGTCGGCGACGGAGGCGGCATCCGGGAAGGAGGCCAGCTTGTCTTCTTCGACCTTTTCGGCCTTGGCCAGACGGTAGAGCATCGTGGCCATTTCCTGACGGGTGATGTTGTCGTTCGGGGCGAACGTGCCGTCGCCCATGCCGTTGACGACACCGGCCTCGGTGGCCCAGACGACGGCGTCATAGTACCAGTCGCCGGTCTTGACGTCGGAGTAGGTGCTCTCGGCCTCGGCCGCGGGCGTACCGGCGATGCGGTAGAGCATCGTGGCGAACTCGGCGCGGGTCAGCGTGCCCTGCGGCTCGAACGTCGTCTCGGTCATGCCGTTGACGATGCCGTCCTTCGCGAGCTGCAGCACGACGTCGTAGAACCAGTCGGTCTCGGCGACATCGGTGAACGGATTGACGAACGTCTCCTCGGTGATGAGGCGGATGCGGGTCTCGTTCATATCGACACGGATGGGCTCCGCCTCCGTGGACTTCTCAAAATAGGCCTGCAGCGCCTGGCGCATATAGGTCTTGTTGACGTGGGTGATGATCTTCACATCGGAGGCCAGCTCCTTCGTCTCGTCGAGGACGTTGAGCATGGTGTAGCCGTCGCCGCCGCCGCCGAGGTAGCTGTTGATGACGACCTTGTAGCGGGCATCGGGATCGAGCGGCGTGCCGTCATAGAACTTCACGTCGGAAACGCGGCTGCCCGGCTCCTTCGTGAGGTCGGCGGTGTAGGTGATGCCGGCGGGCTGGGCGAACTTGCCGTGCAGGCTGGGCAGGGCGCTGACGCCGTTTTCCAGTGCGGCGAGGATCGTGGCGCCGGAGGCCTCGACGAGCATCATGTCGTTGTCAAAGGGCAGGACGGAGTTGCAGGACTTCAGCGTGACGGGACCCTCGGGAATGGAGGCGCGGATGCCGCCGCCGTTCACGAGACAGATGTCCGGCTCATAGATGGCGAAGAAGTCGAGCAGGGCGTCAGTGACGAGGTTGGCGATGGGAGAGTTCTGGCCGCGGACGAGCTGCGTGGACCATTCAAGGTTCTGCGCGCTGTAGCCGACGACCTTCTCCAGCGAGGCGGCGACCTCGTCGTTATAGCTGTCGACAAGGGCCTTGACGGTGGGATCCTCGGCGTAGGCATCCGTCAGGAAGATCTGACTGTAGATCACGCCGGTCATCTTGCCGTTCAGCACGACGACGTTGATCTGATTCAGGGCTTCGCCATGCTTGCTGGGGTTGATGAGGTACTGCGTGCCGTTGATGATGGTCGGGCGGCCCGCGATGTCGTTGCCGCCGCCGATGGAGATGTCAACGGCGGGATTATCGGTGATGAGCTGCGTGTTCTTGCTGTGCACATGGGACAGCGCGATGACGACATCGCAGGACTCCTCGTCCTTCAGGCGGCTGACAAGCGTCTTGGCCGTGGTCAGATCGTCGTCCCACTCGATGTCATAGGTGTTGCTGTAGAGCGTCGTGGCAGCGCTCTGGTCGTCCGTCACGCCGAAGATGCCGAACTTCAGACCGGCAGCTTCCTTCGTGATGTAGTCGCCGAAGGGATATTCCTTCTCGCCCTCGTAGACCTTGCCTTCCTTGAACTTCGTATTGGCGGAGAGCATGGCATACTGTGCGCGGTCGCGCAGGCGGAGCAGGTTTTCCAGAGAGTAGTCAAAGTCGTGGTTGCCGAGCACGGTGGCATCGAGGCCGAGAGCACTCAGGGCGTCGACGGAGACATTGCCCATGGAGACGTTGGCCAGCGTGGTGTTGTAGGGGGAGTCGCCGCCGTCGACGTAGATCACATGATCCTCGCCGAGTCTGGCCTCGACCTCATTCATGACGGTCTTGATGCGGGCTACGGAGCCGATCTCGAACTTGCCGTCGCTGGAGGTGTAGGGGATGTAGTTGCCGTGGATGTCAGCCGTGGCGAACACGGAGACGACCTGCATGTCCTGCAGGAAGGCGAACAGCGTCTCAACCTGCGTGGCTGTGATCGGCTCATCTGTGAGGTCGGAGGCCTTCAGCAGGCCTGCGTCGATGGCTTTCTGCAGATGATCGATCTTCAGATCGGCACCGTAGAGCGCCTTGGCAACGGCCGTGGCCATTTCACGCACGGTGATGGGCGCATCCGGGCGGAAGCTGAGATGATCGTCGGCCAGGGAGAGGAGCTGCGCGTTGATAACGGCCTCGATCTTCGGGGCGGTGGGCAGGTCGACGCAGTCCTTGGCGGCGGCGATGACGTTTGCCGCGGTAATGGCGTCGGAGCTTGCGGAATAGCCCATTTCCTTGGGGGTGGTTTCATAGCCCTCGATCCGGCTCGCATGGATATCGGCCAGACCGAAGGTCTCTGCCAGATACACGGCCGCGTCGGCGCGCGTATAGGGCGTTTCTGCCAGTGCCGAGGCCGGGAGCAACGCGAGCACGAGCATCAGGACGAGAAGTGCGGACAGAACTCTTTTCACAGGGTTACCTCCATCTTTTCCAATATTCGGGCGGGTGGACCGCGCCGTTTCGGGCGCGTAAAAAGAGCGTATCATATTTTCAGGAAAAATGCAAGAAAATGCTGCAAATTTGCTGAATATTTTTTGGATTTTATATAGTTTTTACAAGATATAATGAGAAGCTTCCGGATTTGTCATTGCGAGGAGGCCAAAGGCCGACGTGGTGATCCCGACCGCGGAATGCCCCCAAGTTTGTCATTGCGAGGAGGCGCAGCCGACGTGGCAATCTCGGGCAGGCAGTTGCGTTTTCGCCGGAGCTTTCCTGTTATCCGGGCAGGTACTGCGAGATTGCCACGGCCCCGTTGGGGCCTCGCAATGACACATCAAGGAGCATGACGCAGGGAACGGTGCGCTGCACAGAAATGGCCGTCTTATTGCCGCTTCGCGGACGGGCGAGGCATGCCTCGCCCCTACGATTTGCACCGCATTTCATAACAAAAAACTGCCGCACCCGGGTGGGTGCGGCAGCAGGAGAGTATTTTTACTTGCTGAGAGCCAGATAACGGCAGGCGACAGCGGCAGCCTGGCAGCGGAGCGCCGTGGCGGTCGGGTCAAGGTAGTTGACCTTGTCGTCGTGCGTGGAGCCGTTGACGATCTCGGTGGAGACAGCCCAGTTCATGGCGTCCTTCGCCCAGTCGGCGACGGAGGCGGCATCCGGGAAGGAGGCCAGCTTGTCTTCCTCGACCTTTTCGGCCTTGGCCAGACGGTAGAGCATCGTGGCCATTTCCTGACGGGTGATGTTGTCGTTCGGGGCGAACGTACCGTCGCCCATGCCGTTGACGACACCGGCCTCGGTGGCCCAGACAACGGCGTCATAGTACCAGTCGCCGGTCTTGACGTCGGAGTAGGTGCTCTCGCCGGTCACGACGGGGGCGTAGGAAACACGATAGAGCATCGTGGCGAACTCGGCGCGGGTCAGCGTGCCCTGCGGCTCGAACGTCGTCTCGGTCATGCCGTTGACAACGCCGGAAGCGGCCAGCTCCAGAACGACATCATGGAACCAGTCTTTCTCGGTGACGTCCGTGAACTTGTTCTCAAAGGGAACGTTTGTGATCTTCCACTCGGAGGTGATAACGGGATCGATGGTGCCCTGCTCCGTGATGTAGTCAGCCAGCAGGTTGCGGGCCTGGCCCTTGTCCTCGCCCTGGATCATGTCATACTGGGTGGAGTAGATGACGCGGCTCTCGTCGTTCGGGACGAAGTTGCAGCCGTGTTCGTTGATGTACTGGATGAAGTTGCCGCCGCCGTTGAAGCGGTAGTTGTTGATGACGACGGTGAAGGTATCGGTGTCCTGCACGGCCTTGCCGTTGTAGGTCATGTTCTCGATGCGGTGGCCGGAGGGAGCCGCAGCGTTGATCTCATAGGAGAAGCCCTCGCCGGAGATAACGTCGTAGTACGTCAGGCCGCCCTGAATGCTGAAGGTGCCGTCTTCGTTGGTCTTGACCTTGGAGGCGGAGTACTCGAGCCAGGTGCGGACTTCCTTGCCGCTCATGGTGATCTGGTAGAACCAGTTCTCATAGCGGTACAGGCGGAACATGTCGCCGAGCTTGATGTCACCCTTCGGGATGAGGTTCTCGGCATTGCCGGAGGTCAGCGGAGCGGTGATGGACAGCTGAGCGGGCTTATCGTCGGTCTTGTCGTCGGGGGTGTTCTTGCCGGTGCGGTCATAAGCGCCCCAGATCTGGACCTTGTTCACGAGGTCGACGAAGGCGGACGGCGCAGTGCCGAGGCCGGAGGCGGTGAAGTTGTCGCTTGCGGTGCCGATGGGCTTGAGCATGTACTCGTTCCACGTTGCATCCTCATAGGGCTGCAGAGCGGCAGTCAGCTCGGGCTCCGGCTCGTAGAGGGGCTTCGTGGTGCGGCCCTCGCGGACGGTCATGGGAGCATTGGCGGCTTCGACCGTGTAGGTCTTCGTGGCCTTGTTGTAGGTGAACAGCGCGCGGCCGACAACGCCAGCCTTCGTGCCCGGGGAGATGACGGGGATCTCCTTGCCGTCGGTGTTGGCAATCTTCGTCACACCGTTGCGATGCTCGTGACCGGAGAACACGAGGTCGATGGAGTTCGTGGTGGAGACAAGCTCACGGATGAAGTCGGACTTTTCGGGGTCGCCGTCAATGCCGCTGTGGGTGACGATGACAATGAGGTCGGCCTTGGCCTTCATCTCGGCTTCGTAGTGCTTGTAGGTCTCCACAACGCCTGCGAAGTAGATGCCCTTCCAGTTCTCGGGGACATCCCAGTTCGCGATGTTGGGGTTGCCGATGCCCATGACAGCGACCTTGACGCCGTCATATTCCTTGATGACATAGGGAGCGTAGCTGTTCCAGGTCTTCCAGTCGCGGGTCTTGTCGTTGTTCGTGTTGGCGTCGAGGTAGTTCGCCATGGAAACACCGACCTTAGACTCGGTCTCGGTGGACTCAGAGGTGAGATAGTTCAGCTGGCGCTGGAGAATATCCATGCCGTAGTTGAACTCGTGGTTGCCGACGACCCACATATCATAGTCCATCATACGCATGACCTTCATGGCGGGATCGTCCACGTCCTTCTTCATGAAGGCGTAGTAGTACGTCAGCGGCGTGCCCTGGATGGTGTCGCCGGAGTCGCTGAGGAATACGTTCTTGTATTCCGCACGCTGCTCCTTGACATAGGTGGCAACGCGGGTCATGCTCTGATAATGGGTGCCGGACAGGCTTGCATCCTGCGTGTAGTCCGTTGCAAACTGCTGACCATGGACGTCGGAGGTGTCGAGGAAGAGGATCTGGACCTCATTCTCATCAGCCGCGAAAACGGCCGGCACCAGCGCCGTGACAAGGCACAGCACAAGCAGCAGAGACACGATGCGAGAAAGTGCTTTCTTCATGGAAATACTCTCCTTTTCGTTTTTACACCGGAATACCGGTGCATCTGAGAATACTATACTCCATGCGAGGGGAAATGTCCATAGGGGCAGGAAAAATCAGCAAATTGCCAAAAAACGGCCGAGAATGAATGGAAATAATATAAGATGAAATTCATGCACGGAGTATTGTCCGCTCCGCAGAGACGACTGCACGGAATGTGACGTGAGATAAAACAAAAAGCTCTGCCGCAGGGGGATGCCCGCGGCAGAGCTTTTCAAAGCGGAATTATTCGGCGGAGATCAGATAGTAATAAACAGGCTGGCCGCCGTCGATGAGCGTAACCTCACATTCCGGGCAGACCTCGCGGAACAGCGCAGCCGTCTCCTCGGCCTGACCGGCGGGCAGATCGGCGCCCGCATAGATCGTGACGAACTCGTGGCCCTCCTCATGGACCTTTTCGGCCATGCTGCGGAGCAGGCCCTTCAGGTCGGCGCTGCTGCCGAACAGAGAGCTGCCCCACAGGGCGAGGTACTCGCCTGCGTGGATGTTATGCCCGTCGATATCGGAGTCGCGCGCGGCATAGGTGATCTGCATCGTGGTCACACCGGCCATGGCATCCGTCATGGCGGAGAGATTGTCCTCCTCCGAGGCGTCCGGATCAAAGACCAGCATGGCAGAAACGCCCTGCGGCACGGTCTTCGAGGGAACGACGACGACCTTTTTCTCCGTCAGGCCGGCCGTCTGCTCGGCAGCCATGATGATGTTCTTGTTGTTCGGGAAGACGAACACGACCTCGGCGGGCGTGGCGTTGATCTTCTCGAGGATGTCCTGCGTCGAGGGGTTCATGGTCTGGCCGCCCTCGATGATCTGGTCTGCGCCCAGCTCGCGGAACACACCGGCAAGGCCCTTGCCTGCGCACACGGCGACCATGCCGAAGTGCTTCTCCGGCGCGGCGACGGTCTCCTTTGCCTCGAGCTCCTGCTCGATTTTCTCGAGATCGTCCGTGCTGCGGGCGGCGCGGCCTGCGGCAAGATCGTCATGCTGCATCTGCATGTTCTCGATCTTGGCAAGCTCGAGCGTGCCGTATTTCTGCGACTCCGTCAGGGCCTCGCCGGGGATATTCGTGTGGACGTGGACCTTGAAGGATTCGTCGTCCTCGCCGATGACGATGCTGTCGCCGATGGTGTCAAGGTAGGCGCGCAGCGGAGAGAGGTCAATGTCCTCGTGCGCCTTGCGCATGATATACACCGTGTCGAAGGCAAATGTGATCTCGCCGGTGTCGAACTCGGTGAAGTCGGCCTGCTCACGGACCTCCTGCGGCCGGCTATCGGCCTCGGGGGCCTCGATCTCCACGCCGCGGTGGACGGAGAGCATGGCCTCGAGCACATACAGCCAGCCCTTGCCGCCTGCGTCCACGACGCCCGCCTTCTGCAGGACGGGATTCTGGTTCACGGTCTGCGCCAGCGCCTCCGCGGCGGAGCGGACCGTCGCCTCGAGAACGGCCTCGCAGTCCGCGCCGCTGTCGGCCGTTTCCATGGCCGTGTCGGCGGAGACGCGGGCCACGGTCAGGATCGTGCCCTCCGTGGGCTTCATCACGGCCTTGTAGGCCGCTTCGACGCCGCCGCGCAGGGCCATCGCCAGCTGCTCGCCCGTGCAGGCCTCTACGCCCTTCAGGGCCTTGGAGAAGCCGCGGAACAGCAGCGAGAGGATGACGCCGGAATTGCCGCGCGCGCCGCGCAGCATGGCCGAAGCCGTGATATCGGCGGCCTTTGTCAGCGTGACGCTGCCCGCCTTGCGCAGATCGGCTGCCGCTGCGTTCAGCGTCATGCTCATGTTCGTGCCGGTGTCGCCGTCGGGGACGGGGAAGACGTTCAGCTCGTTGATCTGCTGTTTGTGGATCTCGATGGAGGCAGCGGCGCTGAGGATCATTTTCTGAAAGGCCGCTCCGTCAATGGTTTGCCTCACTGTAAGTTACACCTCCGTATTGCCGTTAATCGGTCATCATGGAGTCCACCAGGATGTTGACCTCGCGGATCTCGGTTTCGGTCTGCTGGGAGACGACATAGCGGACCTCGTTCAGGATCGAGCTGCCCAGCGCGGGGATGTTCACGCCCTGATCGACGATGATATGCAGATCGACCGAAATGGTGCCGTCTTCGTTCGTGCGCACGAGCACGCCCTTGGCGAGCGACTCGCGGCGGAGCAGATGGACGAGGCCGTCCTTCATGCTGCGGATGGCCATGCCCTTGACGCCGAAGCAGTTCGTTGCGGCGCTTCCGGCAATATAGGTATAAACGTTGTTGCTGACGGCGATCTCGCCGAGCTCGTTTTGCCTGCGGATCATGCGGAAAACCTCCTTATTGATTGAAAAAATGGGATGCGGCGGGGCTGCCCGCCGCGGGGATCACAGCATGCTCTCTTCCCAACAGGCGGGCGGCGTCAGGCCGAGCAGCGTGGCGACGGTCGGGGCGACGTTGGCCAGACCGAACTTGCCCTCCTTGAGCGTATGCTCCACGCCCGGATCATAGACGATGAAGGGGACGGGGTTCAGGCTGTGGGCCGTGCGGATGGACGTCTTGCCCTTCTTCGTTTCGAGCATCTGGTCGGCGTTGCCGTGGTCTGCCGTGACGAGCACGACGTAACCCAGACGCTTGCCTGCCTCGATGATGCGGCCGACGCCCTCGTCGACGCACTCCATGGCCTTCACGACGGCCTCAATGTTGCCGGTGTGGCCGACCATGTCGCCGTTCGGGAAGTTGCAGCGCAGGAAATCATATTTGCCGGACTCCATGGCCTTGACCATGCAGTCGGTGATCTCCTTCGACTTCATGGCCGGAGCCTGATCAAAGGGGATGACGTCGGAGGGGATCTCCTCATAGGTCTCAAGCTCCTCGCTGACCTTGCCGGAGCGGTTGCCGTTCCAGAAGTAGGTGACATGGCCGTACTTCTGCGTCTCGGACACGGCGTATTCACGCAGGTTGTGGGCGCACAGCAGCTCGGTGAGCGTGTTTTTGATGACGGGCGGCTGGACGAGGTAATGCGTCGGGATCTTCAGGTCACCGTCGTACTCCAGCATACCGGCGAAGTCAACGCCGGTGTAATCGCCGCGGTCGAACTTGTCGAAATCCTTGCGGTCGAACGCGAGGGAGATCTCCTGCGCGCGGTCGCCGCGGAAGTTATACAGCACGACGCTGTCGCCGTTGGCGATGGTCGCTACGGGCTGGCCATTGCGCTCCACGACAAAGGCGGGCAGGTCCTGATCGATGCAGTTCGTCTCGGCGCGGTAGGTTTCGATGGCCTCCTTCGCGGACGGGAAGCGGCGGGCAAGACCCTGCACATGGGTGCGCCAGCCGGCCTCGACCATCGGCCAGTTGGCCTCGTAGCGGTCCATGGTGATCTGCATTCTGCCGCCGCCGGAGGCGATGGCATAGTCGCAGCCCTCGGTGTTCAGCTCGCGGAGCAGGTCCTCGAGCTGCGCGACATACTCAAGCGCGGATGTGGCAGGCACGTCGCGGCCGTCGAGCAGGATGTGGCAGTAGGCGCGCTTGACGCCCTCGGCATGCGCATGGCGCAGCAGGGCGAAGAGATGATGGATGTTCGAGTGGACGTTGCCGTCGGACAGCAGGCCGAGGAAATGGAAGGCCTTGCCGTTCTCGTTGCAGTTCGCGACGAGGCCCTTCCACGTCTCGGACTGGAACAGCGCGCCCGTCTCGATGGACTCGCCGACGAGCTTGGCGCCCTGCGAGTAGATCTGGCCGCAGCCGAGGGCATTGTGGCCGACCTCGGAGTTGCCCATGTCGTCATCGGTGGGCAGGCCGACGGCCGTGCCGTGCGCCTTGAGCCAGTTGTGCGGGCAGGTGGCGAAGAGACGGTCGAGATTCGGGGTATTTGCAAGCTTTACTGCGTCGCCGGGGCCGCCGTCGCCCTTGCCGACGCCGTCCATGATGACCAGGACAACAGGTTTCTTTGTCATAATATGCATCCTCCAATCACAAGAGATATCTGTGTTTTGATCGATTCATGCTATTGTACTACATTTTCCCGTTTCGTACAATCTTTATTTTCGAGATTCTGTATCCCCTACAAAATAACCGGGGCGAAAATGGGGGAAACTGTGCGAAATTCGGTGCTTTGGGGCGGGAAATGCTCAGTTCAGCGTATCGGCGCTCCCGGCAAGCAGACTCTCGATCGCCTGCGCGAGCGGTGAGGGCAGCGGGCGGTCCTGCGAGATGAGCTGCGCCGCGGCCTCCTGCGCCTGCCGCAGTACGGCGAGGTCCGTGGCAAGGTCGCCGACGCGGAACACCGGCAGGCCGTGCTGGCGGCTGCCGAAAAAGTCGCCGGGGCCGCGCTGCTGCAGGTCGGCCTCTGCGATGCGGAAGCCGTCGTTCGTGCCGCAGAGCGTGCGCAGGCGCTGGCGGGTCTCGGTGTTTTTATTGTCCGAAACGAGCACGCACCAGGCCTTCGCGCTGCCGCGCCCGACGCGCCCACGCAGCTGGTGCAGCTGTGAAAGACCGAAGCGGTCGGCATTCTCAATGACCATGAGCGTGGCGTTCGGCACGTCGACACCGACCTCGATGACGGTCGTGGCGACGAGGATATCGGCTTCGCCTGCGGCGAACGAGGTCATGACGGCTTCTTTTTCCGCGCCCTTCATTTTGCCGTGCAGCAGGGCGACGCGCAGATTCGGGAACACATAGTCCTGCAGCGTCTGCGCCCACTGCTCCGCGGCCTTGAGCGTCTCGCCGCCGTCTCCGCCGTCGTCCTCGACGGCCGGGCAGACGATGAAGCTCTGGTGGCCCTCGGCTGCCTGCTTGCGCACGAAGGCATTCAGCCGCGCGCGGTAGCGCTCGTCGACCAGGAACGTCTCGACCGGCTCGCGGCCGGGCGGCAGCTCGTCGACGACGGAAACGTCGAGATCGCCGTAGACGATCAGAGCCAGCGTGCGCGGGATGGGCGTGGCGGACAGCAGCAGCAGGTGCGGTTGTGTGCCCTTGGCGCACAGGGCGGCGCGCTGGGCCACGCCGAAGCGGTGCTGTTCGTCCGCGATGACCATGCCGAGGCGGGCAAAGCGGGTCTGCTCCGTGAGCAGGGCGTGTGTGCCGATGACGACGTCCGCGAGGCCGAGCTCCGCCGCCTCGCGCGCGCTGCGCTTCTGCGCAGCGCCCATCTGCCCCGTCAGGAGCACCGTGCGGATGCCGAGACCCTCAAACAGCGGGGCAAGGCGATCATAGTGCTGGCGGGCCAGGATCTCCGTCGGGGCAAGCAGTGCGGTCTGCACGCCGTTTTTTGCAGCGAGACAGGCAGCCGCGGCGGCGACCATCGTCTTGCCGCTGCCAACATCGCCCTGCACAAGGCGGCTCATGGGGCGGCCTGTGCGCACGTCGGCGCAGATGTCGTCCACGGCACGCTGCTGTGCGCCCGTCAGGCGGAAGGGGAGGGCGGCAAAGAACGCCGTAAGCTCCGTCTGCCATGCCGGGCAGGCGTGGGCCGTGCGGCGGCTGCGCACGATGGCAAGCGCGGCGGAAAAGAGAAAGAATTCCTCAAAAACGAGCCTGCGCTGCGCCCGGCCCAGCGCGGCGGCCGACGTGGGGCAGTGGATCTCGCGGCAGGCCTCCGCCGCGCCGCACAGACCGTAGCGGCGCAGCAGCTCCGGCGGCAGCGTCTCGGGCAGGAGCCCGGCGCAGCGGGAGACGGCCTGCGCCTGCGCGCGCAGCACCATGGAGTTCGTCAGCCCGGCTGTCAGCGGATAGACGGGCAGGATGCGCCGCGTGACGCGGGCCGGGCCGTCGCAGAGCTCAAACAGCGGGTTTGTCATGCCATAGGCGGCGTAATCGCCGGTCAGCACGCCGTAAAAGCAGTAGCGCTCGCCGATGCGCAGCGCTCCGGCGGAGTGCGCAGCGTTGAAAAACGTCAGATTCAGGCGGCCCGTGTCGTCGGCCACGGTGAATTTCGTGACCTCGAGCATGCGGCTGCCGGGCTTGGGAATGCGGTTCGTGCGCGGCGTGGTAACAACGGCCGCCTCAAAGCAGGCGGGCGTGCCGGCCTCGAGCGAGGCGATGGAAACAAGGCGCGTCCGGTCCTCATAGGTGCGCGGATACAGCCGCAGCAGCTCACCGACAGTGCGGACGTTCAGCCGGGCGAACAGCGCAGCGCGCTGTGGGCCGATGCCGGGCAGGGACGTGAGCGGGGCGTTGAGGGTAACGGGCTTTTCCATAACCGGACCTCCTGAAGTAGAGTTGAGAGTGGAGAAAGGAAAGCGGAGAGCACAGGGCCGCCGGCGTTGTCATTGCGAGTTCGTATGGGCCATCGCTGAAACGGTATGCACCAATTGCGTCTGTAGCGGCGCTCATTGAGCGCCTTGCAGGCTGACAATACTTGAGGTATGTATTTTATGGCGTGAGGCCCCCAAGTTTGTCATTGCGAGGAGCGAAGCGACGTGGCAATCTCGGGAAGGCAGTTACGATTTCGCCGATGGCTTTCCCACGATTCGGTCGGGTCCTGCGAGATTGCCACGGCCCCGTTGGGGCCTCGCAATGACAAATTTGGGAGCATTACGCGGTCGACGAGGGTGCACACCAACTTGCAGCTGCCAATGGCGCTCACCGCCCGTAAAGGGCACGCCGCATCCGTAGAGCGGCAAAGCCGCTAACGGCTGCGCAGTGAGCGCCGCTACAGACGCAATCGGTACATGCCATTTTAACGGCAGCCAGTACGGGTCGGCAGTGCCTGCCCGAGATTGCCACGGGCGCAAGCGCCCTTCGCAATGACAAATCTGGCGCCCTGCATTCCCCGGGAGAAAGCAAAAGCCTGATGGAGGTACTCCATCAGGCGGAATGATCCGAATTTGCTTACGCCATGGCGTTGAGCTTCAGCGTCATGCTGCTCTTCTTGCGCGCGGCGTTGTTCTTGTGCAGGATCCCCTTCACGGCAGCCTTGTCAACGGCGACGACGGCGGCCTTGTAGGCAGCGGTGGCCTCCTCGCGGTTACCGGCGACGACAGCGCTGTCGAACTTCTTCAGGGTGGTCTTCAGAGCGGACTTCGCCATCTTGTTCTTCACGTTGGCCTCGCGGGACAGGAGCACGCGCTTCTTTGCGGACTTGATGTTGGGCATGGATTCCACCTCCTCTGAATGGCGTTTATCGAAAACCCATGTATTAATCTCATGCAGGAATCTATTATAGCGGCGTCCGCCCATAAAATCAATCCTTTTTTCTGCTTTTTTGCAAAAAAATTTCGCCTCTGAGCAGACTAAGGGTAAGATCACAAGGAGAGGATGTCGGAAAAATGGGGATCCGGACGGACCTTGCCATGGAGGCAAAGGCGCTCTGGGAGAAGAGCGCCGGAAAAACGACAAAGCTTGCGGGCGTTCGCGCCCGGGAACGCGAGCGGGACGGCTTTGCCGTGACGGACGTGCACATTCTCGACCGCCGGGGCGAGGCCGCGCTCGGCAAGCCCGCCGGGCGCTATGTCACGCTGGAGCTGCCGCCGCTGGCGCGGGACGTCCGCCCGGCCGCTGAGGCGCTGGCGGCGGAGCTGCGGCGGCTGCTGCGCCTGCAGCCGGGGCAGGGTGTGCTCGTGGCCGGACTCGGAAACGAAGCCGTCACGCCGGATGCCCTCGGGCCGCTGTGTCTGCGCGGGCTGTTCCTGACGCGCCACCTCATCCGCCACCTGCCGGAGCAGTTCGGCGGCGTGCGGCCGGTCAGCGCCGTTGCGCCCGGCGTGCTGGCCACAACGGGCATGGAGAGCCTCGAGCTCGTGCGCGGGGCCGTGCGCCATGTGCGCCCGGCCTGCGTGTTGGCCGTCGACGCCCTTGCGGCCGCTGCCCCGGAGCGGCTGTGCCGCACGTTCCAGCTCTCGGACGCGGGCATCGTGCCCGGCTCCGGCGTGGGCAACGCCCGCGCCGCCCTGCAGAAGCGGACGCTCGGCGTGCCGGTGTTCTGTCTCGGCGTGCCGACGGTGCTCGATGCGGGCACGCTCGGCGGGCCGCGCGGCATGATCGTCACCCCGCGCGATATCGACGCGCAGGTCCGCTTTCTCGGGCGCGTTGCGGCGGACGCTGTCAACCTCGCGCTGCACCCGGAAATTTCCTATGATGATTTTGCACAATTCATCCCAAATCGATAAACGGGCGTTATGTCAACGCCCCATGCACACAATGCACACGTCTTTCCACAGGCTCCCTGTGCAGAACTCTGTGCACAATGTGCAAAACCCCGCGCCCTGTCAACAACTTGACCTGCACAGGCCCATGTGGAAAACTCCGGAAGACCGGTGCATAATTGCATGAATACTCTGCCCGCATTCGCATCCCGCGCAACCGGATACACGGGCCGGAACGGGACTTATGTCAACTCCGCGGCGCGGATTTTCCGCCGAAAAGTTGGAAATGAACGGAGCGGCTGCCGGTTTTGAGGTTTCCTGACGAGACATGATTTTTTGAAAATTTTCAAAAATCAGCGATGTGCCGAATTTGCCGGAACGGCAAAATTGGGGCTTGACAGGAGGGGGAAAAGAGAGTATGAGCGCGGCGGGAACTTTCCGCTTCCCATTATCCATTTCCCACATGTCTGCATAGAAAACGGCACGCTGCCGGGCGGCAGCGTGCCAATGTTTTAAATTTCCATAATGACCGGCAGGATCATGGGGTTGCGCTTCGTGTTCTTGAACAGGAACTGGCTCAGGTCGCCCTTGATCGTGGACTTGATCGTCGCCCAGTCGGAGATATTGCGGTTGTGACAGACCTCCAGCGAATGCGTGGCGATCATCTTCATGGCGTCCATGAGGTCCTCGTTGTCCTTCATATAGACAAAGCCGCGGCTGATGATGTCCGGACCGGACAGGACGGAGCCGTCCTCGCTCGAGAGGTTGACGCACACGACGATCATGCCGTCCTGCGCCAGATGCTTGCGGTCGCGCAGCACGACGCTGCCGACGTCGCCGACGCCCGTGCCGTCGACGAGGATCTTGCCCGCCGGGACGGTGCCCGCGAGCTTGCACGTCTTCGGCGTGCACTCGATGACGGAGCCGGTGTCCGCAATGAGGATGTTCTTCGGGTTCATGCCCATCTGGCGCGCCAGCGCGGCGTGCTTCTGCAGGTGGCGCTGCTCGCCGTGGACCGGAATGAAGAACTTCGGCTTCGTCAGAGCGTGGATGATCTTCAGCTCCTCCTGACAGGCGTGTCCGGAGACGTGCAGGCCTTCAAGCTTGTCGTAGATGACCTCCGCTCCCTTGCGGTACAGCTCGTTAATGATGCGGGAGATGGACTTCTCGTTGCCCGGAATGGCCGAGGCGGAGATGATGATGTGGTCACCCGGCTGGATCTCCACCTGACGGTGGCTGGAGAAGGCCATGCGGTACAGGGCGGACATATCCTCACCCTGCGAGCCGGTCGAGACGATGACGAGCTTGTCCTTCGGGATCGATTTGATCTGGTTCAGGTCGACAAGCGTGTTTTCGGGGAGATGGAGGTAATCCAGCTCCGTCGCGACCTTCAGGATGTTCTCCATGCTGCGGCCCGTGACGGCGACCTTGCGGCCGTGGCGGTGGGCGATGTTGAACACGGCCTGGATGCGGTGCATGTTCGAGGCGAATGTCGTGACGATGATGCGGTTCTTGCAGCCCTTGAAGTGGCGGTCAAGACTCTCGGACACGACGGACTCCGACGGGGTGTAGCCCTGACGCTCGACGTTCGTCGAGTCGCACAGCAGGGCGTAGACGCCCTCCTTGCCGAGCATGCCGAAGCGGCCGAGGTCCGTCATGCCGTCCTCCGACGTGGGGTCGATCTTGAAATCGCCCGTCATGATAACGGTGCCGACCGGCGTATGGATGGCAAAGGCCACGGCGTCGGCAATGGAATGGTTCACATGGATGAACTCCACGGAGAAGCAGCCCGCCTTCACGACGTCGCCGGGGTGATGGGTCACGAGCTGCGTCTTGCTCACAAGGTCGTGCTCCTCGAGCTTGAGCTTGATGAGGCCCAGCGTCAGCGGCGTGGCGTGCACGGGGGCATTGACGGCCTGGAGCACATACGGCAGCGCGCCGATGTGGTCCTCGTGGCCGTGGGTGATGAAGAAGCCGCGGAGCTTCTTCTGGTTTTTCGCAAGATAGGTGACGTCCGGAATGACAAGGTCCACGCCGTACATGTCGTCCTCGGGGAAGCCGAGGCCGCAGTCGACGACGATCATGTCCTTGCCGTATTCCAGCACGGTCATGTTCTTGCCGATCTCATTCAAACCGCCGAGCGGAATGATCTTCAGTTTTTCTGCCAATAAAATTACAACTCCTTTAATGATTCAGACAAAAGACAAACAAAACAAATCGCAGCATCGCAGCGCAGCTG
>NZ_DBFZUT010000083.1:0-7071 GCF_048519415.1 Faecousia sp.
GAGACCTTTCAACTCCCAAAATCCGGCTTTCTTCAGATTCCACCTCACGATGGACACCCTTGCCTTTGGCTAGCCCTTCCCGCTACCGGGCGGACTCGGGACTTTCACCCTATAGAACGTGCGCTCACCGGGCGCACATAAAGCAGCCGCAGGCCCGTTACCGGACCTGCGGCCTCTTTTCGTCAAAAACGCCGCTGCAGAAGACCTGCAGCGGCGTTTGGTTATTCAGCAGTAAAAATCGCGGATCTTCTTGGCGCGGCTCGGGTGACGCAGCTTTCGGATCGCCTTGTTCTCGATCTGGCGGATGCGCTCGCGCGTGACGCCGAAGATCTGGCCGACCTCCTCGAGCGTGTGCGTCTTGCCGTCGTACATGCCGAAGCGCAGGCGCAGGACGTCTGCCTCACGCTCTGTCAGCGTGTTGAGGATCTCGCTGAGCGCCTCGGCCAGCAGCGTGTTGCTCGTGGCATCCGCCGGGCCCGGCGTGTTGTCATCCTCAACGAAGGAGCCGATGGTCGTATCCTCCTCGTCGCCGACCGGCGTATCGAGCGACAGCGTGTCCGCCGCCGTGCGGTTCGCCTCGATGATCTTCTCGATTGGGAGATTCAACTCCTCGGCGATCTCTTCGAGCGTCGGCTCGCGGCCGAGCTCCTGCACGAGCTTGCGGTTGCAGCGCGTTGCCTTGTTGATGACCTCCACCATATGCACCGGAACGCGGATCGTTCTTGCCTGATCGGCAATGGCGCGCGTGATCGCCTGCCGGATCCACCAGGTCGCATATGTAGAGAATTTATTTCCCTTTGTATAGTCGAACTTGTCCACCGCGCGGATCAGGCCCGTGTTGCCCTCCTGAATGAGGTCGAGGATATGCAGGCCGCGGCCGGAATACTTCTTCGCAATGGAGACGACAAGGCGCAGGTTCGCCTCGGTCAGCTTGTTCTTGGCCTCCTGATCGCCCTCGGCGACGCGGCGGGCAAGATCCTGCTCCTCCTCTGCGGAGAGCAGCGGTACCTGACCGATCTCCTTCAGGTACATGCGGACGGGATCGTCCAGATTATATTCTGCTGCCAGCTCGACCGGATCGACCAGCGATTCTTCCTCATCCAGGTCCGCGCCGGTCATGTCGAGGTCGTCCAGCAGGCCCTGCATCGGGTCGGAATCGTTCTCGGTGTCCCCGCTCACGATCTGAATGCCGATGGATTCAAACGTGTCGTAGACCTGTTCGATCTTATCCACGGAAAGATCCATTTTTTCCAGCGCGGCCATCAGCTCCGAGGAGCTGAGCATGCCATCGCGGCGGCCCTTGCTGATGAGCGCGTTCAGAGGAGCCATCAGTTCCTCTGTCGATTTTCCGTTTTTCTTCGAGGTAGCCATAGCGCACTTCCTTGCAGCTTGATAAGATGCGCTCTTTCGGGCGCATCGGAACTCATTATACCGCGTTTTCTGCGTCAAAGCAAGAGTTTTTCAGAATTTTTATCGAAAAAACGCAGAAATATTCCCGTTCTGCCGCAGCCCGCAGCGCATGGCCATTTCCGTCCGGCTATTTCACAGGATTCCCGGTTCGATCTCACAATATACCCGTCTGCTCGTCTTTTTCTGCGGGCTCCGGATCGGGCAGGACGCCATGGTTAATGAGCTCGCAGCGGTTGATGGGCGTGCCGAGCGCGTAGAATTTTTCCTCGTAGCCCGTCATGATGCCGACGGGGCCGTTCTCGTGCAGATTGCGAGTCAGGTTGCGGATCTCCAGCCCACAGGCCTCAAATTCGCCGAGCGACCACTCGAACAGCGGCGCATTGTCCGTCTTGAAGTGGATCTCCCCGTTCAGGCGCAGCACGCGCTGGTAGCTCTTCAGGAAGGTGTGGAACGTCAGGCGGCGCTTGGCGTTCTTCTTGCGCGGCCACGGGTCGCAGAAGTTCAGGTAGATCAGGTCCACCTCGCCCGGCGCGAAGTACTCCTCCAGTTTGGCGGCATCGATACTCAGGAAATAGACGTTTTTCAGTCCCATGGAAAGGGCCTTCTCCATCGCCAGCACCAGTGCCTCCTGCACGCGCTCCACAGCGACGAACAGAACGTCCGGCTCCAGCGCAGCCGTCTCGACCGTGAACTTTCCCTTGCCGCAGCCGATCTCCAGCCGCAGCTCGCGCGCCTGCGGCATCAGCGAGCGCCAGTTGCCGCGCAGATAAGCCGCGTCCTCCAGCCATACCGATCGGCAGGCCTCCATCCGCGGCGCAAGATTCTGTCTTTTTCTCATTCTCATGGTGATTCTCTCCCGGATCCATTCTCGTTTTCTTGCATTATACCAGATTTTCGCACGCCCGTAAAGGGAATTGTGATCTCAGCCGTAGAAAAGCTTGCATTTCTCCCCCGTCCCGTGTATAATATTAGGGCAATATCCCCGGGCGTAGCTCAGTTTGGTAGAGCGCTAGCTTTGGGAGCTAGATGCCGCAGGTTCAAATCCTGTCGCCCGGACCATTTTTCGAAAAAAGCCGCCAAAACGTGTTGTATTTGGGGGCAGAATGAACTGCAACCGCTTTACGATCTGAGGCGGTAAGAAAAAAGCGGAAGAAAACATCATGCCAGACGCTTAGACGCGGAGCAGGATCTGATGAGGAATCGGATTTGCTCTGCGTCTTTTTTGTCAAAATTTTCTGAAATACAGGGCAGAGCCGCGCCGTTCTGGCTATGAGGCCATCAAAATCCCGATATAAGCACCAGCCGTGCTTTTCCCGGATCAAAGGAGGAATCACAGATGAACTATATTCGGATCACAAAGGAAAATATTGACAGGGAACACATCTGCTGCGCCATGTCCGGCAAGCAGAGCATTGCGAAAAAGGAATGGCTCAGGCAGCGCTTTGAGGAGGGGCTTGTTTTTTACCGCAGTGAGGAACGGGGCAAATGCTTTATCGAATACATCCCGGCAGAAAACGCATGGGTGCCAATTATGGCTGACGGCTGGCTCTATATCAACTGTCTGTGGGTATCCGGCTCCATGAAGGGCCACGGATACTCCAACGATCTGCTGGAGGAGTGCATCCGCGATGCCAGGGCGCAGGGAAAAAACGGGATCTGTATTCTGTGCGCCGAGGGCCGGAAACGGGAATTCCTCGCTGACCCGAAATTCCTTGCCCACAAGGGATTCCGGGTTGCAGACATCTCCGACTGCGGGATCGATCTGCGGTATTTGCCGCTTGTGCCCAATGCGGAACCGCCGAGGTTCCGGGAATGCGCAAAGCATCCGGCAATTGCAGAAGCCGGTTTCGTCCTGTATTACACCGATCAGTGCCCTTACACCTATTACTGGGTTCCAAGGGTGCAGGAGGCGGCAAAAGAACACGATATCCCGTTCAAGGGCATCCACATCACGGACAAAGAATCCGCGCAGAACGTTCCCGCGCCGGTCACGACCTATGCGCTGTTCCGGGACGGCAAGTTTTTGACGCAGAGCATTCAGACAGATAAAAAATTTCTGGCACTGGCGGGAGTCCGGGACTGAGTCGTCGTACATCGGAAAGTCGTCGATTCATGTGCGGATACACGGAGCTTATCCCCGCTCCCGGCGATCCGCCTCGATCCTTCTCTTCCAGTCCGCCGTCAGCGGCTCGCAGGCGCGGACGCTGCACACGGCATCGCCGATGACCTCATAGTTCAGCGCCGTGCCTGCCCGGTCGCACCGATAGTTTACCGCCCGGTCGGGCCGGATACCGAAGCGCGCCGCCTCCCGTGCCGCGTCGATGTTCGCGCCGAGGAACAGAAACTCCCAGCCGTACCGTTCCTTCTGCCGCTCGATCATCCGACGCACCGCCGCATAATCATAGCGCCGGCTGGCGTTCTCCAGTCCGTCCGTTGTGATGACGAACAGCGTCCGCTCCGGCACGTCCTCGCGGCGGGCGTATTTGTGGACGTTTCCGATGTGGTGGATGGCCCCGCCGACGGCGTCGAGCAGCGCCGTGCAGCCGCGGGGGAAATACTCCCGCTCCGTCATGGGCGGCACGCGGTCGAGTGGCAGCCGGTCGTGGATGACCTCGCTCTCATTGGAAAAGAGCACCGTGGAGACAAGCGCTGGGCCCGGCTCGCGCTTCTGCTTTTCGATCATGGCGTTGAAGCCGCCGATGGTGTCTGCCTCCAGCCCTGCCATGGACCCGCTGCGGTCCAGAATAAAAACCAGTTCTGTCATGAGAAAACCCTCCTTCGTTTGATCACGCTGTTATCATAGCGCATCCGAAGGAGGGTTTGGTCGCCTGTGGGGCGACATTTTTATTGCAGCTATTTTCTCTGAATTTTCCCCAACCGCTCCAAACGGGAATCGATTGCTCCGGAGGTGCGGCCGAAATGGGCACAGAGCTCTTTTTTTGTCATTCCGCTGTCAAACAGACTGCACAGCTCCTGATCCGCTTTCTCTGTCCACGGCTTTCCATTGTTCGCCGGGAGAGGCTTCTTCTGCCCACGAAGCAATGCTTCCAGCACGCAATGCAGAGCGCGCACGATATCGCCCTTATTGCACACATGGTCGCTCGGCAGGACCTCACCGGCCAGGGGATCGAGCCCGTCTGCCAAAGCCGTCAGCAGCTCTTTTGCACGTTGAATGTCCATCGTCTTCCTCCCTTATACGGCATCGCTGCCAGATCACGCCCCCAACAGGCTCTGGTCAAAGGCGAACAGCGCTTCGTTGATCGCAAAAATATCGTAGTTCCCCTGTCTGATAAAATACTCAACAATGACGTCGAATTTGCTGCTGGCACTGAGGGCATAGCCCGCGCGGGCAAGCAGGTCCTTCGTCTCCGCCAGATCCAGCTCCAGCGCAATGGCAAAGGCGAGCGCCGTCGGCTTCGAGGGCTTGTAGTTCGAGTTATTCCGGATCTTCGAGAACAGCTTGCGGTCCACGTTGGCCTTTTTATAGACCTCAGAGTCCTTTTTCCTGCTGCGGTCGATGAGCCGCAGCAGCGTCTCCGAAAAGCCCGCATCGAGATGCTCCAGCAGATAGTCCAGTGCGGGGGCAGCCATGGGCGCGCACATCGGCGCGGCCATTTCGCGATGCAGCGCTCCCCTGCGCAGGCGCTCCGCGCCAGGGTCCGTATGCGCTTCAACATAGTGGTCATCGATGTATTCCGCGATGTCCGCGAACAGTTTGCCGCTGATCTGATAGGCCCTGCGGTCAAAAATGACGAGATAGACCGTCATGTCATGCTCCAGCAGGAAGGCCCCGATGGTATCCACTGCCACGCGGAGAGCCTGATCCTTCGGATAGCCGAAGATGCCGGACGAAATGAGCGGGAACGCTACGGTCTCGCAGCCTTGCTCCTTTGCCAGCCGAAGACTATTCCGGTAGCAGGAGACGAGCTGCTCCCGCTCGCCATGCTCGCCGCCGCGCCAGACCGGGCCGACGGTGTGGATGACGTACCTGCAGGGCAGCCGATAGGCCCCCGTGAGCTTGGCCTCCCCGGTCCGGCAGCCGCCGAGCCTGCGGCACTCCGCCAGCAGCTCCGGTCCCGCCGCGCGATGGATGCAGCCGTCCACGCCGCCCCCGCCGAGGAGGCTCTCGTCTGCCGCGTTGACGATGGCATCCACGGGCATTTTCGTGATGTCGTTTCGGATGAAAAGCAGGGGCATGGTATCACCTCTATCACGGTCTTCGAATTATTTGTATCTTACCATATTCCGTTCGAAAAGGCAAGGAACCACCCGTGCCTTCCCTGCTTTTCCGAACCGCACGCTCTTGCGCATTGGCCGCAAGACTGTTACAATAAAAGAAAGTACAAGGAGGAGATATCATGGTTCGAGAGATCTGCAAGGACGAGGCCTTTCTGGCGCAGAAGGCCGAGCCTGCAACGAAGGACGACCTTGGCACGGCGCAGGACCTGCTGGACACGCTGCTCGCGCACAAGGACGGCTGCGTCGGCATGGCGGCAAATATGATCGGCGTGAACAAGCGCATCATCGCCTTTGACAACGACGGGGCCTATCTGGTCATGCTCAATCCCGTCATCATCCGGCAGTCCGAGCCCTATGAGGCGGAGGAGGGCTGCCTGTCGTTGAACGGCACGCGGAAGACGAAGCGCTTCCGCTCCATCAAGGTGCAGTGGCAGAACGAAATGCTGCAGACACGGCTGAAGACCTTCACCGGCTGGACGGCGGAGATCATCCAGCACGAGATCGACCACTGCGAGGGGATCCTGATATGATTTTCTGGTTTTCCGGCACCGGCAACAGCAAATATGCTGCGCAGCGCATGGCGGAAGCGCTGAACGAGCCGCTGCTCTGCATGAACGACCGCATCAAGGCCCACGACACCGCCGCCGTGGAGACCGGCGACCGCCTTGTCATCGTCACGCCGACCTATGCCTGGCGCATTCCCCGCCTCGTCCGCGACTGGCTGCTGCAGACGGAGCTTCGGGGCGCGAGGCAGGCGTGGTTCGTCATGACCTGCGGCAGCGAGATCGGCAGCGCCGATCGTTATAACCGTGAGCTCTGCCGCGTGAAGGGGCTTTCCTGCATGGGCACGGCGCAGATCGTCATGCCTGAAAACTATATCGCCATGTTCGGCGTCCCGCAGGCAGATGAAGCGCGCAGGATCGTCGCGAAGGCCGAGCCGGACATCGACCGCGCCATTGCCGCCCTCCGGGAGGGTCTTCCCTTCCCGCCGACCCGGAACAACCTCTACGACCGCCTGATGAGCGGCCCGGTGAATCCGCTCTTCTATTCTTGCTTCGTCAAGGATCGTGCCTTCACCGCAGGCCCGGCCTGCACAGGCTGCGGCCTATGCGTGAAGCGCTGCCCGACCAACAATATTTCCCTGCAGAACGGCAGGCCCGTCTGGGGCGGCAGCTGCACCCACTGCATGGCCTGCATCTGCTACTGTCCCGCGGAGGCCATCGAGTACGGCAGGAAGAGCCGCGGCAAGCCGCGCTATCATTTTGAGGCGCTGTAAAAAGCAAACCGAGTAGGAGGGACGTTTAGTCCCGTCCTCTCACACCACCGTGCGTACCGTTCGGTACACGGCGGTTCAATCGCATAAGTGCACAGACTCGTACCGGTCTAGGATACTGTAGTATCCTGCCCGTGCGAGTCTTTCTT
>NZ_DBFZUT010000084.1:0-28991 GCF_048519415.1 Faecousia sp.
GGACTACACGCTGGGAAAGGCCCTTCACGGGATGTATGTATTGCATGTGTGAACAATGTAATCGATTTTATAAATCTCTTAGGACAGTCATCACGAATCAAGCCATATACAGAAAGCGTTCCACGAACCATAGACATGCCAAAGAGCTACGACTTGATTATTGATGATTTAGTGAGAAAATTAAATCAATCCAGTTCAAATGAAGATAAAGCTATTGCTATTTCTTCTATTTACTTGGTTATTCCAGAATTACCCGAAGAAGAGCCCGAATGGATTCAAGCGTTTGAAAGGCTAATGGTAATTCCAAAGGAAACAGATATTTCCTTCTTGCTCGATACCCTACAAGCCTCAAGGTATGCATCATTAATTAAGGTAGCAAAATCGAGTGACGCGATTCCAGTTGTTGTTCAAAAAGGAAATTACGCTGCGCTTCCAATCGAGCCACAATACTTAAAAAAGTCCTTCTCTGATATTAGGGATCGTTGGTATGCTGATAGAGGGACAGCAAACGGGCGCTTAGATCAAAAGCAGTTTGATCCCCCTCCAATAGAATCTGTATATGAAATTTTTACCTTTCAATTTCATGTCCTTCGTATTACGGATAGCGAGGAAGCACAGCTTACAGCCGCAGATACTTGGCCTCTTATCGCAGCAAGCTTAGCCTACGCAGGGACACGCGGCCCCTGTTGGTATTTTGTCAGAAAAACTTCTGATTGGGGACAATTAGAAGCCTATATGAATAGAGCGTCGATGGTTGGGCGAAAACTAAAAAAGGGCTTCGAGGAGTTTAAACCCAGTTTTGAGGCACTCAAAGCTGGAAAACCCATAACAAAGACCGAAAAATATGTATCCGAGTTACTGGAACAATATGAACAATCTTCTGTAAATAGAGGTAAATTGTTAGAACTTAGCAAGAAGCATACTGGTAAGGACAAAGAACTCTGTCAAGAAGCTTGCACTGATTTGCTTCGGGTTTCTAATGAAGAAATGTCAATTGGTCAAATGCTAATAAAACTTGCGGAAAACCAGTACACATTTAAAGATAAAGATGGATCCAGCAGAAAATACTGGGCAAGGTTATTATGTGAATCCGCATCGGAGCTTGAAGACACATTGGGAATATTGGCTATTATAAAAGATCCTGAATTAGCGGTTGCACATACAGCAGCAAGAAAGGCATTTCGAATTATTGATTTTGTGAACTATGGGCCTAAAGTAGAATAATTGAATAGTAAGATGTCCGAGTGCTGTGATTGCCTAGATGTTTTGACATCCGCACATTCGATTTCTGTCGTTCCTCCTGCTACAATGATTGAAGAAAATCTAAGGAGGGACAGCGTATACATCGTATCCGTGGTGGACTATCGGGACTTCCATTCTGAAGGCGTCTATAAGGCGACCTACACCATCTACCATCAATACACCATGGGTGTAGGGCCGAACCGCGATGGGATCATGCTCCTGCTCAGCATGGATGACCGCGACTGGGCAATGTTCTGCTATGGCTCACACTGCGAATATGCCTTCAACAGCTATGGTCAGGAGAAGCTGGAAAAGGTCTTCCTCGACAATTTCGGCGAGGACGACTGGTACGGCGGCTTTGAGGATTACGTCAAGGAATGCAGAGTCTATCTGGAAAAGGCGGCAAACGGGAAGCCCGTCCGGGCGAGCTTGTTTTTTCCGATGCTTGTCGTAATCGGTCTTTCTCTGCTGGCGGCAATCGCGATCGTTGCTGTGATATGGCAGAAAATGGACAATGTATCAGAAAAAACAACCGCAAACGCCTATGTCGCCGCGGGGCTCCGGCTTACGGAGCAAACAGATCGTTTTACCCATAAGACGACCTCCAGCCGGAAGATCGAGCGCAGCTCCTCCAGCGGAGGAAGCAGTCGCAGCGAATCCGGCGGCGGCGGTTCGGGCCGAAGCGGAAAATTCTGATCTGAAAGGAGCGGCTATGAAAACAACACACAAGCAAGTACTTGCGCTGTTGCTGGCGGTAGCTCTGCTGCTGTTGCTTTGCGCCTGCGCGCAAATTCAGCAGCTCAAGGGCACCGACAGTGCCACATTGCCTGAAACGCTTGCCGGGCAAGCCTCGGAAACGCAATCGGAGGATCCCACGCAGCACAGTGAGATCACGGAAACACAGCGGGCGCAGCACAGCGAGACCACGGAACCACAGCAGGCGCAGTATATTGGCTCAGAGGAAGGCAAAAACTCGCTGCTATGGCTACGGGATAAGATTGATTTTTCGCAGACGATGTTCGGGATGGCATATCTCGGCTATGTCGGCGGGCTTTTTGAGGAGGGGTTTGAGGCAGGTTTTTCCGCATGGCTTTGGGAAACCAATGCGGCCCTGCTGCTGGAATACCCCTTCATCGCAGAGATCGATGCGGAGCACATCATCGGCGGTGCGGGGCATCTGTACTGCATCGTGCCGGTCGACGAAAACGCAACAGTTGTGATCAACCGCGTGCAGTGGAATGAAAAAACGAAGACCGATGAGGTCACGGATGTACTCTACCGGTCAGAGAGCGGCGAACCGGTGCTGCTCTTTGCAAATCTCGATGGCATTGCATATGAAGCCGACACCCAGGTCTTCATCACCGACAACAACGGGAACACCTGCGAATGGTACCCATCGCTCGATGCGATGAGCCATCTTGCGCCGTGTATATCGGAAGCTGGCGACTATCTTTCGTTTGACTTTACGGAATATGCTTGGTATAACGCCCCGCCCGAATTTGCTGGCTGGCTTTCTGATGGCTGGACAGGCATGACCGCGCTTGGCCTTGCCGGTTCGCAGCCTTCAGGCATGGGCTGGATCACAGAAACCATGGCAGGGGAAACCAACCGCTATGCCTGTTTCTCGCTGCGCTTTTATCCCGGGGATGAGACGGGCGGCTCGGTCGATCTGGATTGGGCATACAAAGACAGCAAGGACTTTGAGGAGATGTGGAGCGGTTCCTGGACGATTCAGACCATTCCGGACGGTCCGAGTTATGTAACGATCAACATATCGCTTGTTGGCGGTAAAAACTACAGTGCCACGGACTGCCCGATGTATCTGTGTGAAACGTATCCCCTCCTGATCAGCCCGAGCGGCACGGAGCTGCTGGTCGGCGCGGGCGAAAGCGGCATTTGCCTGCCGTTCATGTCGCAAAGTACCCTGGCATGTGTACTGACGCAGTCCGCGGGATAGAAAGTGTGCAGGGAGCTAACTGCTTTAAGGTTGAGCATAGAGACAAAATCCTTTACTATGAGTATGGATCTTCCGGAATTTCAGGCCTGCGTCACGGCGTACCGCAACTGGTTTCAGGAGATTCTGAACTCCATGGACGTCCCCTGGTCCAACGGCTTCATCGAGGGCTGCAACAACAAAACGAAGGTCCTCAAGCGCGTCTGCTTCGGGATGCGGAACTTCCGGAACTTCAGAAATCGGATCCTTTTCTGCAGCGGTGTACCGAAAAAACCGCGCCGGGGCTAAGCACCCCGACACGGTCCTGGATGATTGTGTTCTTTGCCTCTACCCCAACGATTGACATAGAGCCCGATAAATGCCGATCATGCCGGCAAGGAAAGGCAGCCCGCCTAAGCCGTTCAGCAGCGCAGAGTACATTCCGTTCTGCTAAATCCAGTTGGAATTCAGCTTGTCAAAAAGTGCCTGAGAGCTTCCCATAAACTGCGCGCCGCCCCGGTGGGTCTCCCGGGGCGGCGCTTTTCTATCGATCTGAAAGGTGAATGAGGGGGCAAAAATCAGTTGAACTTGCTGTGGACGATCTCCATGAACTCCTTGACGAGCTTCGCGTCAACGCGGTCGCCGGTCTTGAAGCCGCGGCCGACGATAACGGCATCGCAGTACTCCATGTAGTCCAGAACGTTGTTCGGCTTCACGCCTGCGCCGACGATGATGGGGAAATCGCCCATCTCTTCGCGCATGGACTTGACGTCCGCCGGGGTGATCTTCTTGTTCAGGTCGTTCTCGGTGACGATGACAGCATCGGCATCGTGGCCCTTGGCATTGCCAGCCAGCTCGTTGATGGCGACATTCGGAACGCCATAGGTCTCGGCGGTGTGGACGTCAGCAAAGATCATGGTGTCGGACGGATAGTCCTGACGGATCTTGGCAAGCGGCGTGGAGCAGGCTTCGATGTAGCCGAAGGAACCGGCACGGTTGTCGACATAGGCCTCAAAGCGGATGAAGTCGGCGTCGACGGCGTAGGCCATGGCCCACTCCTGCACGAAGGCGTTCATCTCGATGTTGACGCCGAACGGGATCTTGCAGAACTCGCGGATGCGGGTGGCGATGCTGACCATCAGGGAATAGGCCTCGAGGGGGATCTCGGTGCTGTACTGGGGCCAATCGCTGAAGTTCTCGAGCATGATGGCGTCAACGCCGCAGTCGATAAGGGTGTGGGCATCCTCGATGGCGTTCTTCACGATCTCTTCCTTGTTGTTCTGGTAGGCAGCGTTGCCGGGAAGCGGCAGCAGGTGGACCATGCCGATAACTTTCTTCTTGCCATTAAAAAACAGCTTGCTCTTTTCGCTCATTGTTATTTCTCCTTCGATGATTTTGGGCAGAACCGCACAATTCAGCGAGCGCATTCGGCGAGAGATTTTTTGTCGAGGCATGGTTTGAAAAGTGCAGGAATACTTTGTGTATTTCAATCTTTTCGAACCGAAGGATCGGCGAAAAATATCCGGCGAAGGCTGAAGATGTAATTGTGCGGTGTTGCCATTTAGCAGCAGACCTCGAGGATGTTGTCCTCAAACGTGATGGCGCGGACCTCATTGCCGCCGTTCGTTGCCGGCTCATAGAGGATGGTGTAGTTGGCAGCCTTGAACTTCGCGATGATCTCGTCGAGCTTCTCGCGGGAGTCGACCTTGATGCAGATATGCACAAAGCCGGTACGGTTCGGGTCCTTCTTCTCGTCGACGACGGTCGGCTTGGACATCAGCTCCAGCTTCGGGTTCTCATCGAACTTCATGATGTAAGACTTGTAGCCGTCATCCTCTTCGTAGGTCGCATGGACCTGCGCACCGAAGAAGTCCTCAAAGAACTTTCTGGCGCCTTCCAGATCCTTGACAAACAGACCGACATTGCTGATTCTCATAAGAAATCCTCCTTATTTTTAGCGGCGATACGCCGCAGGGTTGATGAATTCGGGGGCCGCCGACGCTGTCGGCAGTTTCCTGCCGACAGCAGTGTGGGCACAGCGGCCAGAGGTTTGCCTGATTTAGGCGATCACGCCGAGCAGGCCAAGCACGAAGCCGAGCAGCATCGTGCCGAAGGTGATGTAGGAGCTCTTGACGCCCTTCTTGGACAGGCCATAGACGCCCATCGTCAGAAGCAGCGGCATCATGTTGGGAAGAATCGCGTCAAACACGCCGGTCTGGAGGTTGAAGACCTCAACGCCCTCGCGCATCATGACGACATTCCAGTTGAAGGAAACGTAGCTGCAGATCAGCGCGCCGCAGACCGCGCAGCCGAGGATATTCGCAACCTTGACGACCTTGTCAAAAATGCCGCTCTCCATGAGCTTCAGAACGGCTTCGCCGCCGCTCTTATAGCCGACGTTCAGCATCCAGTAGCCGACACCATAGAAGATGGCCATGAACAGAACGGTGTAGGCGATCGGAGCCCAGACAGCGCCCTGCGTTGCGAGGTTGATGAAAATAACGGACAGAACGGGAAGCAGAACGACCTGAGACAGAGTGTCGCCGATACCGGCGCACGGGCCCATCAGGCCGGACTTGAGGGCGACGAACGCCTCGTCGGGGATGTCGGCGCCGGAGCGCTTCTGCTCCTCCATGGAGGCGCAGATGCCGAGGATCATGCCGCCAAAGTCATGGTCGGTGTTGAAGAACATGGACTGACGCTTCATAGCAGCGATCATGGCCTCATCATCGCCCTTGTAGATCTTGCGCAGCAGCGGGATCATAGCGGTGCAGAAGCCGAGGCCCTGCATTCTCTCGTAGTTGTAGCAGGACTCGCAGAACCAGTGCCACATGAACCAGGAATGACGCAGGTCCTTCTTGGTGAAATACTGATAGGAAAGATCGTTGTTCTGCTGGATGCTCTTGAAGCCGGCAAAATCGCTCTCCGTGAAGCCGACCATCAGGACAGCCACGATGAGGAAGATGAATGCCACGGCGATGGTGTTCAGGCCAAGGAAGCTCGTAGCAAGGAAGCCGAGGAACAGGAACCAGCGGGCATTGCCCTTAAAGATGGACAGCAGCATCATGCCGACGCCGACTGCCGGAAGCATGCCGCCCATGACGCTCAGTGCATCGAGGACGCGGCCGCTCAGTGCGTTCGTCACGCTGTCGAGGGCATTGGAGCCGAAGTACAGGATGACAAAGACGATGATGAAACGGATAATGGACTTGACAATGTACGGAATCCAGGTGTTTGCCCAGATAACGAGCTTGGACTTGCCCTGCTCGATCCACTTGTCAGCCAGAGGAATGAGCATGCACTGGCCGGTCATGGTCAGAACTTCGATCACAGCGCCGACAAGGCCCATAGGAACGGCCAGTGCCAGAGCGGTGTTCGTATCGAGGCCGCCGATCAGAGCGAATGTAGTACCCATGATACCGGCCATGCCGGAGTCAGCAGGCAGAGAGCCGCCGGCGGAGACGAGGCCGAGGTAGATGACGTTGATGGTCGCGCCGATGATCGTGCCCTGAACCGGGTTGCCGAGGATCAGGCCGACGACAAGGCCGCCAACGAGCGGACGGTTGATCGTTGCCCACTGGCCCATGGAACCAAACGGCCAGCTGATGTTCGAGAAGCAATAGAACAACGAGATCAGGCAAATTTGCAGGATACTGATATTCACAAGTTCTCTCTCCTTATTTCTATTTTGGGCTTCACCGCAAAAGCGGTGCCGCCTTTGGGTTCTGAGCTCCGGGAGCGGGGCTCAGGCGTGGGACCTGCCGTTTACTTCAACAGCTTCTTGACGTCTTCCTTCGCATCGGACGGGACCATCTGGCAGTAGACGTATACGTCGGCGTCCACAAGATCACGGAATGCCTGGATCTCGTCCGCGCTGGCGGAAATGCTCTTGTTGAAGTGCTTTCTGCCGGGCGCGCCGCCCATATTGCCGAGGATGATCTCCTTGATCTCGATGCCGCTTCGGACCATGGCCAGCAGAGGCTGCGGAGTCTTCGAAAGAACAAGGACCTTTTCTCCGGCGGGAGAATCTTCCTTCAGATAGGCGGCGGCATCTGCCTCATTCATGACCTGCAGCTCCACATCCTTGGGTGCAGCCGCAAACAGGATCCGCTTCAGGAACGCGTTTGAGGCGGAACCGGCATCGATGATGAGAATGACATTCGCGTTGCAGAGCTTCAGCCACGAGGTCATGACCTGACCGTGGATCAGGCGCTCGTCAACACGAGTCAAAACGACATTGCGCATGCTTTATACCTCCTTCCTTACATGATGAATGCTGGGATATGCTTCAGAGCAGCGAAGCTGCCCATAAAGACGCAAAGGGATCAGCGGCAGGCCTTGACGCTCTGCATGAGCTTGGCTGCCAGAGCCTCGTCGATGGGCTCCTCCGCCTTGCCGTGCGGCTTCATGGCCGAGCCGACGATGGCGGCCTCGACGAGAGACAGCTGGTCGGCTGCATTCTGCGCATTGACGCCGCTGCCCGCGATGAGCGGGAGCTTCGTGACTTCGCGCACGCGGCGGATGGTCTCGAGCGGAGAGGCGGAGCCGGTGTGCGCGCCCGTGATGATGAGGGCATCCGCGCCGCACTCCGTTGCCATCAGGGCACTCTCCTCGATGGAGATGGCGCTGCTGAGCATGAACGTGTGCTTTGTCTGGATATCGCACAGCAGGGCGATGTTCTCCGCGCCGAGCAGCTTGCGATAGCGCTGCAGCTCTTTGGCGCAGGGCTTGACGATGCCGTCGGACGTCACGACCGTGTCGACGAACACCGGCACACGGATGAACGTCGCGCCGACAGCCACAGCGATGGCCAGACTCGCCATCGGATCACAGAACGCCGCATCAATGCCGACCGGGATGGTCGCCTCGCGCGCCACGACCGTGGCCACGGCGGTCAGGGCAGCCATCTGCTCCGGCTCGAGCTTCGTTCCGGCGGGATGGTCGCAGAAATTCTCGACAATCACGGCGTCAACGCCTGCATTCTGCATGGCATGCAGATCGGCAAGGGCGCGGTCGATGACCTTCGTCATATCCCCGCAGTAATCCATCGTGCCGGGCAGTGCCAGCGTGTGGATCATGCCGATGATGCTTTTCTTTTCCAATAAATCCAGTTTTGCCATTGGAAAAACCTCGTTTCTTAACTCTTATCGGATGTAACGGTCGCCGATCAGGGAATCCAGGATTCGGCAGGCCGACGCACAATAGCGTGCGCAGTTATCATAGGCGTCGTCCGGGGCAACGGCATCGGGATCAGCCTTGTCGTAACCGCCGAGCAGCTGGCGGCAGAGCAACGAGCCGTTCTCCTCCAGAAAACGCTTTTGGAATTCGTGGACCTTCTCGATCAGCAGCTTATCCGCTTCCTCCGCATTCGGCCGATCAAAGCCGAACACGATGCTCAGTGCCATGGCAGCGCCGGTCACTGCACCGCACGAGTCGCCGTGGAAGCAGCCGCCGCCGAGGCCTGCGCTCAGGCGGAGCGCCTCATCGCGGTCCATGCCGAGGCGGAATGCCGCATACGGGAACACACACTGCGAGCAGTGGAAGCCGTCCTCCATCAGCGCGTCTGCACGCGCCTCCGTCATCGTATTTTCCATAGTTCCTCCCGCTCAGTCAAAGTTGTATGCGGTCACGATGGGCTTGCGGCCCTCGGACTTATCATGGAAATACTCATAGAGGCTGATACCGAGGAACGAGCCGCTGATGTTCGTCAGGTTGTGGTAGCCATGGCCGCGCAGGCAGCAGAGCGCGTAATAGCTCCGCTGGCTCGAGCGGCAGTGCAGGTACACGGGAACATCCTTTGGAATTTCCTCCATCCGCGCGCGCAGCTGCGTCAGCGGGATGTTATGGGAGCCGACGAGATGGCCCTCGGCGTACTCGCCCTCCTCGCGGACATCGACAATATACGCGCCGGACTCCACAAGGGAGCGCACCGCGGACACATGAACCTGACGGAGCTGGCCCTCGAGCACATTGATGGCAACGAGCGCCGCCTGATTGACGGGGTCCTTTGCCGTGCTGTAGACCGGAGAATAGCAGAGCGTCATGTCCTTGAGGTCATAGACCGTCGCATGCATGCGGATCATCGCCGCGATGACATTCATGCGGCCGACGACGTCGCCCTCCCCGATCGCCTGCGCGCCGAGGATCAGGCCCGTTGGGCGCTCAAAGATGAGCTTCAGGGACA
Organism: Faecousia sp.; assembly: GCF_048519415.1. Lineage (NCBI taxonomy): Bacteria > Bacillati > Bacillota > Clostridia > Eubacteriales > Oscillospiraceae > Faecousia > Faecousia sp. Next base: position 9,360 of record NZ_DBFZUT010000084.1, read on the forward strand.
TATAATGCCAATCCGGCATAATGCCGACCTTATCGCCCGGGAAGATCAGCACGCTGTCCGCGTGGAGGCCGGAGCGGGCGGCAAGTGCCTCGCTGATGCCGACGGCTGCAGCGTTCTGACCAAACACGCGCAGACACAGCGCGCCCGCAAAGCCGTGGTTCGGACTCGTGATGCCGCAGATGTGGTCCGCAGCGGCGCGCGCCTCGAACTGCGCAGGGCCGGCCAGCGCAAGCTTGCGCCAGACATGGGTCTGCGGGTCATAGACCTCGATCGCATCGCCGACCGCGTAGATATCCGGGTCGTTCGTCTGATAATTTTCGTTCACATGGATCGCACCGGTCTTACCGATCTCGAGCCCGGCCGCAGCCGCGAGCTTCGTCTCGGGGAAGACGCCGATGGCCAGAACGACCGCGTCGGCAGAATAGGTCTCCTGCGCGCCGTTCCGCTCGACCGTCACGCCCTGCTCCGTGATCGCCTGCACGTTCGTGTGCAGCAGGAGCTTAACGCCGTGGCCGTCAAGCTCCTTGTGCAGGATCTGGACCATATCCTCGTCAAACGGCTGCAGGATCTGACCGGACAGCTCCGCCAGCGTGACGTCCTTCCCGGCCAGCTGCAGATTTTCCGCAGCCTCGATACCAATGAAGCCGCCGCCGACCACGAAGACACGCTTCGTCTCGGGCTTATCCAGAAATGTCTTGAGCGCGACGATGTCGCGGACATTGCGGATGGTGAACACATTCTCACGGTCCGCGCCCTTCAGGGCAGGCGGAACGATGGGGTTTGCGCCCGGCGACAGGACAAGCTTGTCATAGGGCTGCTCATACGTCTCGCCGGTCTCCGTGCTGCGCACGGTGACGGTCTTCTTCTCGCGGTCGATGGACACGACCTCGGAATGCACACGCACATCGATGTCATGCTTCTTCCGGAAGGCCGCCGGGGTCATCATGATGAGGTCCTCGCTGTCCTCCACCGTGCCGCTCAGATAATACGGAAGGCCGCAGTTGGAAAACGACACGTCGCTGCCCTTTTCAAACACCACGACGTCCGCATTTTCGTTCAGGCGCTTGACGCGTGCCGCAGCCGATGCGCCGCCGGCCACACCGCCGACGACAACGACCCGGAGCTTTTCATTCTGTGCTGCCATTGGTTTTCCCTCCGATCAGCCCAGCGTCATGCCGCCGTCGACAAGGAAGTTCGAGCCGTTGGCATAGGAAGCTTCCTCGGAGCAGATAAAGGCCGCGACATTTGCGATCTCCTCCGGCGTGCCCGGACGGCCCATCGGCCCAAGCGTAACATTCTCGTCGGCGTTGTCGAAGCCGACGTTCTTATAGCTGTCCAGAATGGTCGCCATCATGTTCGTCTTGACCCAGCCCGGCGAGATCGCATTGATGCGCACACCGTTGCCGCCGTTCTCGCTGGCGGCGTTCTTCGTCAGATGGATGATGGCCGCCTTGCTCGCGCCGTAGGCGCTTTCAAACGGATAGCCGACGACACCGGACACGGAACCGAAGTTCAGGATCGCGCCGTGCTTCTGCGCCTGCATGACGGGCAGAACGGTATGCATCATCAGGAAGGTACCGAACAGATTGACGCTGAGCACCTTCTTTGCATCGGAGAAGGAGTAATCCTCCACGCGGGCGCTCGGGCCGGGGATCCCGGCGGCATTGACCAGAACGTCGATCCGGCCGAAGTGCTTTACGATCGCGTCGACCGTCGCCTTGACGGATTCTTCATTGGAAACATCGACCGCCGCGCAGAAGGCGCGGTCACTGCCGAGGCCGAGCTTGTCGGCCAGAGCCTGTACGCGGTCAACCGTAATATCCAGCAGCGCGACCTTCGCGCCGAGGTCTGTAAATTTCTTTGCCATCGCAGAGCCGATGCCGCCGCTTGCGCCGGTCAGCACGACCACCTGATCCTGATAGTTCATTGTGACACTTCCCTTTCACACTGAAGTCTTGGGACTTTCAGAGGCGGCCTGTGCCGCCCGATTCTGACTTTCCCCTACGCCCTATTTTATATGCAATTTCCGTGCCACTACAGGTAGTAATTCGCGGGCTTTTTTCGGTCCGGTTCAATTTTTCTGTCGGAATGTTCAAAAATCAGCTGATTTTTCAGCATTTTTCCGTCAGAAAACCGGAAAAACATTTTTCTTACGGATGCAGAAGTTTTTCTGCGGCCTGACGGCACTCGTCCATCGTCAGCCCGCTCAGGAGCTTCCGGACAGCCGGAACGCGGCGCGGGCTCATGGAAAGCTCATTCACGCCCATACCGACAAAGGCCGGGGCCAGCTTCGGGTCGCCAGCCGCCTCGCCGCACATACCGCAGGGAATGTGCCGCTCTGCAGCAGCCTGCGCCGTCATGGCAATGAGCCGCAGCACGGCCGGATGCTCCGGCGCATAGAGGTGTGCCACAGCGGCGTTGCCGCGCTCGACCGCAAGCGTATACTGCGTCAGGTCGTTCGTGCCGATGGAGAAAAAGTCAACTTCCTTTGCAAACTCCTCTGCCAGAACGGCGGCTGCCGGGATCTCCACCATCATGCCGACCTTCACAGGGCCAGTCGGAACGCCCTCCGCCTGCAGCGTCTGCTCCTGCTCACGCAGCAGGGCCTTTGCCTCGCGGAGCTGATCCATGGAGCCGATCATCGGGAACATGACGCGCACGTCGCCATAGGCAGCCGCGCGGAGAATGGCGCGCAGCTGCGGCCGGAAGATCTCCGGATGGCTGAGCGTCATGCGGATGGCGCGGAAGCCGAGGAAGGGATTTTCCTCATGCGGCAGCTCGAGCGTCGGCAGCTTCTTGTCGCCGCCGACATCCAGCGTGCGGATGATGAGCGGCTTGCCCGCCATTGTCTGCGCCGCCGTGCGATAGGCCTCAAACTGCTCGTCCTCCGTAGGAAGAGCGTCGCGGTCCATAAACAGGAACTCGCTGCGGAACAGGCCGACGCCGTCCGCGCCGTATTTCATGGCCTGCTGCGCCTCCTGCGGCGTGCCGATGTTCGCGCAGATCTCAAGCGCCGCGCCGTCCTTCGTCTGTGAGGGGCAGGTGCGGAAGGCCTCGAGCGCCTGTGCTTCGCAGTCGGCCTGCGCCTTGCGGCTCTGATAGCTCGCCGTCTCCTCATCCGTCGGGTCGACGGTCAGGGTACCGTCCGCGCCGTCGAGGATGGCCATATGTCCGTTCAGTGCCTCTGTCTGCCAGCCGTCGATCCCGGCAGCGGCCGGGATGCCGAGCGTGCGCGCAATGATGGCGCTGTGCGCCGTCGCGCCGCCGAGCCTCGTGGCGATGCCCTTGACGTGGGCCGTATCCATGCGCACGGTGTCGGACGGCGTCAGTTCCTCCGCCAGCACGATCACATCGCCCGGCAGCACGGACAGGTCCTGCCGCCCGCAGCCGAGGCAGATGCGCAGCAGCTGCTGCTTGAGGTCCTCGGCGTCCGCGGCGCGCTCTGCCATCAGCTCGTCGCCGAGGGAGCGGAACATCTGCGCCAGCTCGTCGAACTGGTCCGTGATCGCTGCGGCGGCATTCTGCTTCTGCTCGCGGATGCGCTGGATGATCGGCTCCCGGACGGAGTATTCGTCGCCGAGGATCGTCAGGTGGGCGTCGAAGATCTCCGCCTCCTGCTCGCCCATCTTCTCCTTTGCGGTCTCATAGAGCCCGCGCAGCTCCTCCTCCGCAGCCGCCAGCGTTGCTTCGAGCTTTGCGACCTCCGCCTCGGCGTCAGCCGCAGGCTGGCGCGAAATCTCCGGGAGCTTCGGCGTAAACAGATGGATCTGCGCCATGGCGAGTCCCTCCGACACGCCCTTGCCTTGCCATTTCATGATGTTCCTGCCACCTCACTGTTTCATTCGTACAAAATCGGTCTTATTCGCCCAGGCCGGAGTTCACGGCGCTCACCATATCCTGCAGCGCCTGTGCCTCATCGTTGCCATCGGCGACCAGCTCGATCTCCGTACCGCACTTCACGCAGGCGGAGAGCACGGAAACGATGGACTTGCCCATGTAGGTCTTGCCGTCCTTCTTGATGAGGATGTTGCAGCCCGCGTGACGGACCGCTTCCTTCACAAAGGCGTTTGCCGGGCGCGCATGCAGGCCCGACGCATTCATGACTGTAACTTTCTGACTGACCATGTTTCATATCTCCTGTTTCAATTTTCGTATTTTGACGTGCCGCAGCTCATTCGAGCGTCTGCGGCAGCGACAGCATAAAATAGAATATCTCGGCCCGCGGGATTTCCTGACCGAACGAGGCAAACGAGGATGCGATCAGCGCCTGCAGGCGATCAAACCAGGCCGCATTCTGGCGGATGAGCTCCTCATGCTCCGGCTCCATCGCGAGCGGATTGCCGTTGACGATGCGCTCCAGCATAGACGCCGCGTGCATGAACAGCCGCACGCGCACATCCTGCGGCAGAGTCCGGCGGTAATAGCCGGTTTCAAGCTGGTGCGTCATGGTCTCAATGCAGTCGATCGCCAGCTGCTGCTCCACATGAGGCGCGATATAGCGCAGGCTCTGCGCCAGCAGGCTGATCGTCTCGCCGCCGGAGGTCTCCTCCTGCCCGGAGAGCATCTGCTTGGTGTCCATGCCCCAATCGTCCACGATGGAGGCGATGGCCATGATGCCCTCCCGGCTGAACACGCGGTCCGCCGTGATGAACGGCACGCCAGGGATGTTCGGCTCCACCGTGCCGACCACGAGCCGCAGGGAGCTTCCGTACTGCTCGGCCAGCTTTTCCACGCTGTCGAGCGCGCTGACCGCGACGACGTGCAGGCGCGGGATATAGGCAAGCCGCTTCTGCAGGATCTCCTGAATGGTGCGGGCGCTGCCGATGCCGGTGATGCAGGTCGACAGAATGACCTTTTCCGGCGTCTGCTCCGCGTACTTTTCCCGCAGCGCGGGCAGATCGAGGCCGGAGGTCTGGAACAGATGGCTCATCTGCCGGAAATAGGCCTCTATGATCTGGTCGCGCAGCGCATTGAGGTCCTGCTGCGCCGGATGCAGCGTCAGGCGGCTCGCCTCAAGCAGCAGACGCTGCTCCAGAATGGGGATGACCCGGCACGGCACGCCCGTCGCCTTCGTCAGCTCCGGCTCCAGCGTGGTGAGCACCTTCATATCCGTGAAGATCAGGTTGCCCGCCTCGCCGTGGAATGTTGCGATATGGTCGCACAGGGACTGGAACAGGCTGCCGCCCCGTGCGGAATCCACCCAGTGGACGTGATTTGTGTCATAGACGGCGTTGAGATGGCGCGCCATACCGGCCGCCACGCCGTCGCTGCCGGAGGCCAGCGTCAGCCAGACCGGCGGCTTCTCCCGCTTTTTGCCCGCCTGACGCAGCAGGACGGCAAGGCAGTTCATCTCGTCAGTCGAGATGTGCACCTTGATAGCCTGCGCCAGCCACTGCCGGTTCTCCCGCAGGAAGTCCAGCTCCGCACCGTAGCCCTGCAGGCCGCCCCGCACGCTCAGCGGGAAGGCCGGCTGCTCTGAGCGCATGCGGCTGACATACTGGCTGAGATGCATGGCAAGCAGCGTCGCCGCAATGGACGGATAGACATGGTTGAGCGCATAAGAGGCCCGGCTGAGAAACTCGCTGCAGATGCCGATGCTGCCGGGGAACAGCACGCTGTCGAGCAGGCTGCGGTCGACATCCGGGGCCTGCAGGGCCCGCTCCATGTCCACATAATAATTATCGATCTCCGCAGCAATGATCTGCTGCAGATTTCCGGCGTCATGGTGCTGCTCCTGCTCGCCGGACAGGCGCGATTCCACAAAGTCATAGACATCGACGAACGAGGCAACGTCCGCCGCGCTGCTCTGGATGCGCTGGTTCGGCACGACAAGATCCTCCGCAAAATGCAGGTCGCCGTGCGCGTATTTTTCCGTCTCGGCCGAGACGTTATAGGTCTGGAACGAGAGGTCAGAAAACGTGACCGCGATCTCCCCCGTCCGGTTCCCCGCAACATTCTCGCGCAGGAACGCCTTGGCACAGGACAGCTGCACCAGATTCTTCAGAACGCCTAAATTGGAATGCAGCGAATAGTCCAGAATGCTGTTGAGCGCGCCCTTCTGGATGCGCAGCGTGCGGCCGATGTGGGCGGCCTCCTCTGCGTAAAAATGCTCCACCAGCTCCAGCCGCTCCTTCATCGGGCGGTCCGAGAGCGTCGGCATGGAGATGAGCACCGGCATACGGCGCAGGAACGTCTCGAGCAGATCGGTCAGCGGCTTTGTTGTCGCGCCGATGAGCATAAAGCGCGAGGTGCGAGGCGTATTGTCGCCGACGCGGCGGAACACGCCCGTGTCGAGCAGGGAGAAAAACATCTCCTGCCCGGTCGACGACAGGCCGTGGATCTCGTCGAGGAACAGAATGCCGCCGTTCGCCTGCTCCACAAGACCCGGCTTATCCTCGAGCGCGCCCGTGAACGCGCCCTTTTTATAGCCGAACAGGTGGGACAGCAGCAGCTGCGGATTGTCCGCATATTCCGCGCAGTTGAACTCCACGAAGGGAATCGGTGCATGCGCGCCGCAAAGCGCCTTCGTCTCCTTTGCGTATTCCCAGATCGTTCGGGCAAAATGGCTCTTGCCGCTGCCGGTCGAGCCGGTGATGAGCATATTCAGGCCGTTCGGGGGATAGGCAACGGCCGCCATGGCGACCCGCAGCTGATATTTCAGGCTGCCGTCCGCGCCGACGAGGCCGGAGAACGCCCGGTACTGTCCGGTCTCCTCCTCTGCCTGCGGCGGCTCCTCCTGCACGGCCGGCTCCGGCCGGATGTCCGCCGTCTCCTCCGATGCTGGGAAGAAACGCACGTTTTTCTTGCCGACCCGCCGCAGCTTTCCCTCTGCGACGAGCTTATTGAGCTCGACTGCGGCATCGTTGCGCCAGATGCTCAGGGCATCCGCAACGGCCTGCGCCGTCACGCCCTGAAAATCCGGTGTCTGTGCCGCTTCCAGGACAAATTGTAACACATGATCTCTGCGCATGTACTGACCTCCCTTCCGCAGAAATTATGTACCCTGCTTACGGTTCGAAAAAGCTCTTGATATTGACGACTGCCGCCTTGGCGGATTCCTCCAGCAGGGCGACTAGCTCGCTGCCCTTCATGGCCTCGCGCATGGTCATCGCCTCCAGCAGGACCGGCAGGTTCATGCCGCACAGGCCGGGGAATTCCTCGCCGCCGCTCTTCATCATCATCTGATTGAACGGTGTGCCGCTTGCCAGGTCGAACAGAACGATCGAGCCCTCGGGCATCTGCTTGAACGTCTGCATGGCCTTCTCGCCGTATTCGTCAATGCTCGCGTTCTCCAGCAGCGGCAACGCCACCACGTTCACTGCCTCGCCGCCGATCATCTGGGCAGACTCGAGCAGAGCCTGGCAGAACGGGCCGTGCGACAGCAGCAGGATGCCCGGGATGTTCTCTACAAAGTTTTCTTGTTTCATCGGTTTGCACCTCCCTGTGCCTTTCTATTATAGCAAATTTCATGCCACTACGAGTAGTATCAACCGGAAAAATTTTGATACGGGGCGGATGCCTTGACATCCACCCGGCGAGCCGATATAATGGAATATCACAAAAAGCGCATCGTTTACCGTCGGAAGAGGATTTTTTTATGCAGATCTTTCAGGAACAGAAGCCCGTTCAACAGCAGCGACCGCAGATGTACGCCGCTGTTGAAATTTTACAGCTGGACGTATGCCAGCTGCAGTCCTATATCAATACCGCTCTGCTGGAAAATCCCACACTGGAATGCGGAGCCGCGCCGGGCGTGAGTCTGCTTGACGATCTCTCCGCCGGCGGGCATGCCGCCGCGGGCGAGGATGCGGAGCACATGCAGCCGGATTTTGCCGACCGGGACGCCGTCGCCTACGGCGAGGACCTGACGACCCATCTGCAGTTTCAGGCGGAGCGCCTGTCGCTGGAGCCGGTGCTGCAGCGCGCCGTGCTCGCCGTCATCCATGCGCTCGATGCCGACGGCTATCTGCGCACCGATGTCTCCGCGCTCGGCCCGGCCGCGCTTGTTGATGCGGCTGTTCAGATCGTTCAGCGCCTCGACCCGCCCGGCGTCGGCGCAAGAACGCTTTCGGAATGCCTCTGCCTGCAGCTGCAGGCGCTCGGCGAGTCCGGGCTGGCCTGCACGATCGCGGAGCACTATCTCGAGCAGGCTGGGCATCACGCTTTTGCGGCCATCGCCGCGAGCGAGCATGTTCCCCTTGCCGCCGTGCAGGAGGCCTACCGGCAGATCCAGAGCCTTTCGCCCTACCCGTGCGCGGAATTCAGCCGCGCGCAGGACGACGGCTATGTCGTCCCCGACGTGCTCCTGCAGGAAAAAGACGGCGTGCTCAGCGTCGCCGTCAACAGGGCCTACACGCCGGAGCTGTCCGTCAGCAGCTTCTACCGCTCCCTCGTCCGCGAGACGGACGATCCGGAGGCGCGGCAGTATATCGTCAAAAAGGTCTCGCAGGCGGAATGGCTCATCAGCTGCATCCGGCAGCGGGAGGAGACGCTCCTGCGCTGCTGTCAGGAAATTCTGAAGCGGCAGCTGCCGTATTTTCGCTCCGGGCAGGCGCTCGCTCCGATGACGATGCAGGACATCGCGCAGGCCGTCGGCCTGCACACCTCCACCGTCAGCCGCGCGCTCAGCGGGAAGTATATCCAGACGCCGCAGGGCGTCCGCCTGCTGCGCAGCCTGTTTTCCGCAAAGCTGGCAGGCGGTGAGGTCTCCGGCGTCATGGCACAGCAGGCCATCGCCGTGCTTGTGCAGCAGGAGGATAAGCACGCTCCCCTGTCCGATCAGGCGCTTGCCGAGCGGCTGCAGGTACAGGGCATCGACATCTCGCGCCGCACCGTGGCAAAATACCGCCAGCTGCTGCAGATTCCGTCCGCCGCAACCCGCAGAGCTTAATGCTCCGCAGCAAAAAATTCGCGCACGGCGTCCAGATCGGCAAAGCGCGCGTCATAGAGCTCCGGGTGCTCCTCCTCCGGCCGCCAGAGGTCCGGCACGAACAGCGTCCGGCATCCGGCGCGCCTGCTCGCGCGCAGGCCGTTCGGCGAATCCTCGATCACGGTGCACAGCGCAGCGGGGCTTCCCAGCTGACGCGCCGCCTCGAGGAAAATGTCCGGCTCCGGCTTCGAGCGGCCGACCATGTCGCCGGAAATGACCGCAGTAAAATATTGCAGCAGCCCGACCCGCTCCAGCCGGCCGCGCACCACAGCCGCCGGAGACGAGGACGCGACTGCAATCGGGATATCCCACGCGCACAGCTGCTCCAGCAGCCGCTGCGCGCCTTTTTTGGCCGGAGCTGCGCCATTGGCGTAAAAATTCTGCAGATAGGCCTCCTCGTGCTCCAGGATTCGGTCCGCATCCGCGCCGAATTCCTGCCGGAACCGTTTGATCCACGCCTCGTCGTTGAGTCCGAGGCCGATGATCGCCATCCGCTCCACATTGGGAACGCCGGTCTTCTCGCCCGCATAACGAAAACTCTCCCAGACCACGCGCTCGCTGTCCACGAGCACGCCATCCATGTCAAAGATCACCGCATTCATATGCATACCTCCCGTATTCGTCTTCATGCGCCAAAGTATAGCGCACCGGGGAAGAAAAAGCAAGTCCCGCCCGATGCGGGCAGAGGAAAAAGGCAGCCGCCGCGGCCAATCGACCGCAGCGGCTCAGACTGTCAAAAAAGCCTCGCAGAGTTTGCGCTCGCAAGCGCAGAGAAAGTGGAAATCATTTTCTCCGGCGGCGTGTACGTCGGAGAAAATACCGCTCGGCTCGCAAACGTGCGAAGGGTGTACCCTTCGTGCGCTGCCGCGAGCCGCAGCCTTCTCAAACGAGAGCCCAGTGAAACGGGTCTCGTTTGAGAGCTTGTCAAAAATCCTTTTTTGACAAGCTCAGCCGCCGCGGCCAGACGACCGCAGCGGCTGCGAATTATTGCATCATATTTGGGATTCTGTTGCCCTTACGCTTCCTTCTTTTCGAACTCGTTCGCCACATTCTCCAGCAGCTGGCGGATGGGCAGATGCTGCGGGCAGACGGACTCGCACTTGCCGCACTTCACGCAGTCCGAGGCCTTATGACCGGGCAGTGCGTAGACGGCATTGTAGTAATAATCCGTATGCCAGTCGTGGTAGATCTGCTTCGCGTTCATCGTGGCGAACAGTTCCGGGATGGCGATCTGCTTCGGGCAGCCGTCCGTGCAGTATCGGCAGCCGGTGCACGGGATGAGGTTCTTGCTGCGGAAGATTTCCTGCACCTTCGCGATGGCAGCAAGCTCCGTTTCGCCCAGCGGCTTGAAGTCCTTCATGAACGAGATATTGTCCTGCACCTGCTCTGGCGTGCTCATACCGGAGAGCACCATCAGCATGCCGGGGAAGCCCGCAGCGAAGCGGATGGCATAGCTGGCCGGGCTGCCGCCATGCAGGGCATCCAGAACGGCGCGTGCATCGTCCGGCAGCTTGACAAGGTTTCCACCCTTGACCGGCTCCATGACGATGACCGGCTTGTTGAACTTCCGGCAGACCTCATAGCACTTGCGGCTCTGGACGGAGGGATCGTCATAGTCAACATAATTGAACTGAATCTGCACGACTTCGATCGCGGGATACTCTGTCAGGATCTGCTCGAGCAGCTCGGGGCGGCCATGAAACGAAATGCCGACGTGGCGGACCTTGCCCTCTTCCTTCAGAGCAAACGCCGTCTCATAAGCGCGGCAGGCCTTGAAATGGCCATAGTTCTCCGAGCACTGCGAATGCATAAGGTAGAAATCAAAATAATCGACCCCGCAGTCCTCGAGCTGGCTCTCGAACAACGGACGGATGTCCGCCTCGGTCTTGAAAAAGTTCTCCGTCAGCTTGTCCGTCAGGATGTAGCGGTCGCGCAGATAACGGCTCGTCAGGCAGGTCTTGAGCGTCTTTTCGCTCTTGCCCTGCAGATAGCCGTGCGCCGTGTCAAAATAGTTGAAGCCCGCGTCCAGAAATGCGTCTACCATGCGGTTCGTTTCCGCGATATCGACCTCGCCGTCCTGCATCGGAAGGCGCATAAAGCCAAAGCCGAAGTTCTTTTTGATCCGTTCCATGTCCGCTTCTCCTTTCGTATCATATTTTTTATATTGGACCACAGAGGGCCTGCAGTCACTTCGTTTTTTGACCCTTTTCCATTAATAAAGGGATAACCTGCGTTGAGTTTATGATACCATACTTTTTTATGGATTGCAATTCGCGAAACAATTCTTCCCGTGCGCCATCTTGATGGATACAAGGGGGTCAGCGCAGCAGGCTGACCGGATCCATACAGAAAAGGGAGGCATTTTTTATGAAGAAGACGTTCCTGCTCCTCGCACTGGTCTGCGTTCTCGTGCTGCTTGCGGCCTGCGGCAGCAAGCCCGCCCCGACGGAACCCGCGCCGACCGAGCCAACCTCATCGCGCGATCTGCAGATGCTCTATCAGAGCGGCATCACCGCCATGGGCGCGGACGCGCCGGTCCTGTTCCCGGTCTCGGACATTTCGGAGCTGAGTCCCCTGTTCCCCGGACTGGAGGAAATTTCGTTCCGGCAGGTCAGCGGCGGCCTCTCCCCCGTGACCGGCGCGCCGGACGAGGTCGTTCTGCTTGAGGTTGAGAACAGCGCCGACGTGCAGAAGGTCGTGGACATCCTGCAGAAGGCCGTGGACGAGGGCGCCGTCGAGAGCGAGGGCACAGACGAGGCGATCACCGCGGCATGGAAGGACAATGCCAGCATCACGACGGATGGAAACTATATCTGCCTTGCCGTTTTCATGAACGGCGTTTCGATCCCGGCAGAATTTATGCTTCCCTGAATTTGGAACGAAAATCGCGTCCGTCATGTTGGCATACCAACATATTTGCGTGCTGTCATTTGCTATGATGTGTCCATGAAGTGAACCCCAAACCACAAGAAGGAGTTTTCCCATGGACCACAACATGTTTTGCTTTCAATGTGAGCAGACCGCAGGCTGCACCGGCTGCACGAGCCGCGGCGTCTGCGGCAAGGACGCGCAGACTGCACAGGTGCAGGACCGGCTGACCGGAGCACTGATCGGTCTGGCGCGCGCGGCGGACACCAGCCCGGATGCCGGTCCGGAGACCTGGCAGCTGATGATCGAGGGCCTGTTCGCCACGCTGACGAACGTCAATTTCGATCCGGACAGCCTGAACGCCCTGACCTGGCGCGTCCGGGCCGAGAAGCAGCGCCTTGTGCCGGACTGTGCCGTCTGCACCGCGCCCTGCGGTCGGACGGGCGACTATGATCTGGCGCAGCTCTGGGGCACACAGGAGGACATCCGCAGCCTGAAGTCCCTGCTGCTGTTCGGCAGCCGCGGCATGGCAGCCTATGCCTATCATGCCATGGTGCTCGGCTACCGGGACGAGTCCGTCGAACGCTTTCTTTCTAAAGCTCTGTTCGCCGTCGGCGAAGACTGGAGCATGGAGGAGCTTCTCCCGCTCGTGCTGGAGCTGGGCGAGGTCAACCTGCGCTGCATGGCGCTGCTGGACAAAGCCAACACCGAATGCTTTGGCAAGCCTTCCCCGGTCCATGTACCGTTTTCCGTGGAGCCCGGCCCGTTTATCGTTGTGTCCGGTCATGACCTGCACGACCTGAAGCTCCTGCTGGAGCAGACGGCAGACCGCGGCATCGCAGTCTATACGCACGGCGAGATGCTCCCGGCGCACGCCTACCCGGAGCTGAAAAAGTATCCCCATCTCAAGGGGAATTTCGGCACGGCATGGCAGAACCAGCAGAAGGAATTTGCGGACCTCCCCGCGCCGATCCTGTTCACGACGAACTGCCTCATGCCGCCGCGCCCGTCCTACGCCGACCGCGTGTTCACCACGGCTGTCGTCGCCTACCCCGATCTCCCGCGCATCGGCGCGGAAAAGGACTTCACGCCTGTCATCGAGCGCGCACTGGAGCTGGGCGGCTATGCGGAGACACAGCACCGCACCGGCCTGAACGGCGGCACGGGCACGACCACGGGCTTTGCGCACGACGCCGTGCTGGCAAACGCCGCGCAGATCGTCGAGGCCGTGCGCTCCGGCGCGATCCGCCACTTCTTCCTGGTCGGCGGCTGCGACGGCGCACGGGCGGGCCGCAATTACTACACGGAATTCGTCCGCCAGACCCCGCCGGACACCGTCGTGCTGACGCTCGCCTGCGGAAAATACCGCTTCCACGACATGGACCTCGGCACCGTCGCAGGCCTGCCGCGCCTGCTGGACATCGGTCAGTGCAATGACGCCTACAGTGCCATTCAGATCGCATTGGCGCTGGCGGAGGCCTTCCACTGCGGTGTGAACGACCTGCCGCTTTCCATGGTCCTGTCGTGGTATGAGCAGAAGGCCGTCTGCATTCTGCTGACGCTCCTGCACCTCGGCATCCGGAATATCCGCCTCGGCCCGACGCTCCCGGCCTTTCTGTCGCCCAATGTGCTGCAGTACCTCGTGGAGCACTATGCCATCGCACCCATCACCACCCCGGAGGCGGACCTTGCCGCTCTTCTGGGAAGCTGAGTCAAAAACGGAGCACCCGCGTCATGCAGGTGCTCCAATTCTTTGCAGAATCATTGCAGGCTCTCAAAATCCCACTTCCGCCGCCGGTTATTACGCAGCAGCCGCAGGCGGCTCGCCTCCTCGTGCGCATAGCCGTCGCCGAGGGCAGCAGCCTGATCGTACAGCGCAATGGCCCGGTCCAGATCGCACGGGACGCCGCAGCCCGCCTCATAGCATTCCGCAAGGCAGCTCAGTGCCTGCACGTCGCCCTGCTCCGCTGCGCGCGTATAAAGCTCCGCGGCACGCGCCCGGTCCTGCTCCACACCGTTCCCGGTAAAGTACAGGTTTCCGAGGGCGCACTGGGCCTGTGCATCCTCCTGCTCCGCCGCCAGCGCATACAGCTCGACCGCCCGGGCCATGTTCCGTTCCAGTCCGATGCCGTGCTCATAGCAGAGTCCCAGCTCATACTGTGCAGGCGGAAAGCCGAGGGCGGCACTGTCCCGAAACAGCTCAGCCGCAGTCCGCTCATCCTGCTTTGTTCCCTTGCCGATCACATAGCAAGCACCGAGAAAGCAGCGGCCTGCCGCATTCTCCGGCGAGGTCCGGCTGAGCCAGTAGAATGCGGCATCCGGGTCTTCCGGTGCGCCGTTTGTGCCATAAAAATAGTTGATGCCAAGCTCCGTGATGGCGGCTTCATTGCCGTTCTCCGCCGCCTGAAGGCAGGCTTCGAACCGCGCCTGCTTCTGCTGCGCGAGGCGCACCAGCTCCGGCGAGAGCGATACGGCAGAGACGTTCCATTCCTCATTCTGCATGGGGGATCTCCTCCTCACAGCGCGCGAGCAGCTCCTGCAGCTTTTTGGCAACGGTCTCCACCACGCAGTAGCACGGGTCCTCATAGCCATCGATCTCCAGCCCGCGCAGCTCATCGCACCAGAGCGTTTCAAACTGCCCGAATACGTTCGTCAGCTCCTCCACGAGCGCGGGGCCATCCGGATTGTCGCTGTTCCATTCGCCGTTTCCCGTTGTCATCAGGCCGAGGATCGCCGTTCCGGCCGTCAGTGCGCCGCAGCAGGAAAGGCCGGTCTGCATGCCGCTTCCCAGCAGCGTGAACAGCTTTCGCGCCTGCTCCGGCAAATGCAGATGGTAGTATTCCTCGCAGCCCAGCAGGATGGATTCTGCGCAGCTGTAGTTCGTTCCGATATGATAGCGATTGACGATTTCGTATAATTCCATGCTGTCTCCTGACCGCAAGTTCCCCCGGAGCCGAAGCTCCGGGGGTTCATTTGTAATGTTAACGATAGAGATAAGAATAGCTGTCGCGGATCGTGCGCACGAGCAGGGCGGCATCGGCAGGCAGCTCGTCCGGATCGCCGACGGTCTCCGTCGTCAGGCGTGCGCGGACCTTGCCATCCGGAAGGAAGCAGAAGCCGAAGTTCTTGGAATCGTCCATGTCCTCTGTCGTCTGGAACAGCGTCAGCTTATCCTTGCACGGCTCGGAGGCATACGGACAGAAGGCAGTGCAGTTGCCGCACTCGTTGCACATCTTGTCGACGTGCACGATCTCCGTGCGGCCGTCCGGCAGACGGACGGCGACGTTGGCGCGGTTCGGGCAGACGTCCACGCAGTTCTGGCAGACGGTGTCGCAGCTCAGGCAGCGCTCGCCCTCGCAGCAGACCTTGCCCGGTGCGTGCAGGATGCCCTTGCGGGCGATAGCCTCGGCCTCCGTAGGATGGGCCTCCGCCGGGATGTCATAGGTGTGCGGCGCGCCGATGACGGCCTCCGCAAAGCGGGCTGCGTCTGCGATGCCCTCCACGACCGTAGCCGGGCCGCGCAGCGCATCACCGGCAGCATAGACGCCGGGAACGTTCGTGCAGAAGGCAGGACGGCCCTTTGCGCTGAGCGTGATGCCGTTGTCCGTGAACACCTGCTCCTCGACCTGCTCGCCGACGGCGGAGATCACGAGGTCGCACGGCAGCTCGACCGTCTCGCCGGTCGGGACCGGGCTGCGGCGTCCGGAGGCATCCGGCTCGCCGAGGCGCATCTTCTCGCACGTCAGGACGCCGTTTTCCTGCTTGACGGGCGCGGCCAGCTCGAGGAAGTCCACGCCGTCCTGCATGGCCAGCACCAGCTCCTGCGCATCGGCAGGCATGAAGCGGCGCGTTCTGCGGTAGACGAGCGTCACGGACGCCGCGCCGCCGCGCTTTGCCACGCGGGCAGCATCCATGGCGGTGTTGCCGCCGCCGACGACGGCGACATGGCCGAGCGGCTCGTTCGCACCGGCCTTGCGTTCCTGCATCCAGCCGATGACGCCGCGGACGTTGCCGGGGATGTTCAGCTTGCCGGGCTTCCATGCGCCGGTGGCATAGAGAATGTGGGTATAGCCCATCTTGTGCAGCTCTTCGACGGAGGGAGCCTCGGTATTCAGGCGGACCTCCGCGCCGTAGGCCTGCATAAGGGCGATATCGCGGTCAATTGCCTCGTCCGAGATGCGGAACGCCGGGATGACATGGCGGACGATGCCGCCGAGCTTGCCGGTGCGCTCAAAGATGGTGCAAGCCACGCCTGCACGGCCGAGGAAGTAGGCCGCAGCAATGCCGGTCGGGCCGCCGCCGATGATGGCAGCGCGCTTGCCGGGAACGGGAGCCGGGCGGACGACGGATGCCATTCTGGCATCGATGCCCTTCTCGGCCGCCAGCAGCTTGGCCGCGCGGATCTGGACGGGATCCTCATAGAAATTGCGGGTGCACTTGCCCATGCAGCGGTGCGCGCAGATCGTGCCGGTGATGAACGGCAGAGCGTTGCGCTCCGTGATAAGGGCCAGCGCCTCGTTATACAGGCCCTTACGACACAGCTCGAGATACTCGGGGATGTCCTGTGCGATGGGGCAGCCGCCGCGGCAGGGGGCGGAGTAGCAATCGAACCAGGGCACCTTTTCCTCGGACTTGCGCGTGGGCAGCGGCTTGACGGGCTTGCAGTGGTGCGGGTCCGTGCGGCAGGAGGCGGACAGGGCCGCAATGGCCTCGGTGTCCGTGCCGTCGAACGGGCGGAACGGCATGCCGGCCGTCTTTTCGGCCATCTGGGTCAGGCGGTTATAGCCGCCCGGCTTCAGGATCGTCGTGGCGACGGTGATGGGCCAGATCCCGGCCGCCAGCAGCTTGTCGCAGTTGAAGAAGTCTGCGCCGCCTGCGAACGAGATCTTCATCTTACCGCCGAACTGCGCGGAGATGCGGCGGCACATTTCGATGGTCAGCGGGAACAGGGAGCGGCCGGACATGTACATCTCGTCGTTCGGCAGCTCGCCGCGCGTCGTGTCGACCGGGAACGTATTCGACAGCTTCAGGCCGAACTGCAGCTTCTCGTGGTCCGCCAGCGCCTGCAGACGCTCAAACATCGGGACGGCGTCCTTCCACTGCAGATCCTCATTAAAATGGTGATCGTCGAAGACGATGTAGTCATAGCCCATTGAATCGAGGATCGTGCGAGCGTCGTGATAGCCGAGGATCGTCGGATTGCACTTGACGAACGTGTGCACATGCTTCTCGGTCAGCAGGTAGGACGCGATGCGCTCGATCTCATCAGGCGGGCAGCCGTGCAGCGTCGAAAGCGTGACGCTGTGGGAGACCTGCGGCGAGATGGAGGCAATGAACGCCGCCTCCTCCGGGAACAGCTCCGTCAGGACCTTGCGGCACTCAGCAAACACCGGCAGCTGCGAAGCGTCCTTCATGGATTCGATGTAGTGGTCGATCTTCGGGCCACGGATTCCCTCGAGGTCATAGCCGACGGACATGTTGAACACAAAGCCGTCCGGGTCGCCGTAATGCCAGACCTTCGCCATGATCTTCAGAGCGAACCACGCCTTGACATACTCGTCGAGCGCCTGACCGACCTCCAGCTCCGTGGACCACTCCTGGTTGTAGCCCTCGTCGTCTGCAAGGATGCAGGGACGCGGCACGCAGGCGGCAAGCTCCGCGCCGTCCATCTTCTGAACGGTCTTGACCTCAAAGAAGCGCGCGCCTGCGACGTAGGCGGCGATGATATTCTGCGCCAGCTGGCTGTTCGGGCCTGCAGCGGGGCCGAACGGGCTTTCGATCTTCTCGCCGAAGATGGGAAGCGTCTTGGCCGGGTCGGCGATCCAGCGCTTATGCACGCCGAAGACCTCGCCGGTCTTCTCCCGCTCTGCGAGGATCCAGTTCATCAGGCTGCGGAACGGAATGGGATACATTTTCTCAGACATGGGATCATCCTCCTGTGATGCTTGTTGCGGCGCCGCGCGCACCCCGGGTAAGGCAGGCGCGGCGCAGGATCATATTTGACGGAAATGAATTATAAATTAGTAGGTGCAGTCGTTCAGCGCGCCCCAGAGCTTCTTGGACTCCTCGAGGATGTGCGCATTGATCGCCTCTTCGTCGATACCGATGAGCTCGCGGTCCTTCATAAGGAGCTTGCCGTTGGCGATCGTCGTCTGGCACTGGCGGCCGGTCATGCCGAAGATCATATGGCCGTCGATGTTCGCATCGGAGAACGGGGTGAACGGCTTGTAGTCCATGACGATGACGTCCGCCGCCGCGCCCGGCTCCAGCACGCCGAGGGGCGCGTCGAAGTAGCGCGCGCCGATCTTCGCGTTGTTCTTGAAGAGCATGTCCGTGACCTCGCACCACGCGACATTCGGCGCACAGGCATTGCTCCGCTGCGAGCAGAGGGCTACCTTCAGAGACTCGAGCATATCATTCGTGTAGGCGTCCGTGCCCATGCCGAGGAGGATGCCCGCCTTGGACAGCGGCAGCACCGGGCAGATGCCAACGGCGTTGCCCATGTTGGACTCCGGATTGTTCACGACCATGGTGTCGGTATTCTTAATAAGCTCGATCTCCGCCGTATTGACATGGATGCAGTGGCCGAGGATCGTCTTCGGGCCGAGGATGCCGTGGTCCTGCAGGCGCTGCACGGGACGGCGGCCATAGTTCTGCAGGCTGTCGTAGACATCGTTCATGCCCTCGGAAACGTGGATGTGATAGCCGGTGCGGCCGTTGTTCGCTGCGACCATACGGTCGAACGTCTTGTCGGAGATGGTGAACAGGGCATGTCCGCCGAACATGGCGGCGAGCATGGGGTCCTTCTCCTTCTCGCACCAGGTAATGAAGTCGGCATTCTCCTGGATGGCCTGCAGGCACTTCTCCTCGCCGTCGCGGTCGGAGACCTCGTAGCACAGGCAGGAGCGGATGCCGAACTGCTTTGCCGACTCCGCGATCTGGAACAGGCTGCCGGGGATCTCACAGTAGGAGGCGTGGTGATCGAAGATCGTCGTCACGCCCTGCTTGATGCAGTCGATGTACAGAGCGTCGGCCGAGGCCTTCGTGCCCTTGAGCGTCAGCTTGCGGTCAATAGCCCACCAGGTACCGTCGAGCACCTCATAGAAATTCGTGGGGTTGTTGCCCTTGATGGAAAGACCGCGGGCCAGTGCGGAATAAATATGCGTGTGGGCGTTGATGAACGCCGGCATGATGACGCCGCCGCGTGCATCGATAAACTCCGCCTCCGGATATCTGGCGCGGAGGGCAGCGGTCTCGCCGACCTCTTTGATCTTCGTCCCGTCGATGCAGACGGCGCCGTTCTCCAGATACGGAAGGGCCTGACTGCGGGTGATCAGTCTGCCGTTTCCAAGAATATACATGCTCGTGTACCTCCTGTTTGTGATTTCCATGGCGTGAATAAAACAAAAATGGGGATGCAGAACCATTCGTTCAACATCTCCACTCAAGAATCCCTGAGTGATAGTCGGAAGCCCGTGCGCGCAGCACTTCGTTACAGCTATCAATCTGAAATTGTAATTCTATTATACACAACGCTCCCAGTTCCCGCAAGGCTTTTTCGGAGGCAAATCCGACCAAATTTTTGTCGAGAATTTTGGCAGTATTGCACAAATACTTCCGCGAATAAACGTTACAAGCATGTTAGTGTCTGTAACACTTTTAGCCAAGAATGCGGAGTTTTGAAGGATATCAAAAAGAGTCTGCTGTTATCTGCCGTATTTCGTTCTGAAACTGCGCAGTCTGGGCGAAACCTCGAAATCTATCGAAATATCGTTTAAAATGGAACGCGATATTTTTTCACATAATTTTGCCAGAAAGGGCTTGCAAAAGGCTTT
>NZ_DBFZUT010000085.1:0-22297 GCF_048519415.1 Faecousia sp.
TGTTGTTTTAGATCGTAATTTTAGACCCTGCATCCGGGGAAATGCAGTCGTTGCAGACACCGGTAAACATCAGCTCGCAGGTGCTCGGGCACCCGCAGGTCACGCGGCGCATCAGCTCGACCGGCGGCTCGATGTCCGGCAGGTCATAGACGGCGCTGCACTGCGTGCACACGAAATGCGCGTGGGGAAGGGGGTTGCGGTCATAACGCTCGAGCCCATTGACGACACCGGCGGACCCGATGATGCCCTCGCGCCGGAACATGGCCAGATTGCGGTAGACCGTTCCGAGGGAGAGATCCGGGATATCCGGCTTGAGCTGCGTGTAGACCCATTCGGCGGTGGGATGCGTATCCGTGCTGCAGACGCAGGCCAGAATCGCATCGCGCTTCCTGCTCTTTTTCTGCATTGCCATCGCATCCGCTCCTAAATAATAATGATTATCGTTTGCGTTATTATAATAGCATATTCCTCTGCCGTCGTCAAGAGGGAATTTCAAAAAATTTCTCTCCCGGCTATTGGTTTTTTGCACAATTATTAAGCAGTCAATTTGTTCATTTTGTGAAAACTTTTCATTTTGTCCAAAATAAAGATTGCATTCTGCAAAACAGCGGTCTATACTGTGTGCATGAGGAAATTGGAAACGTTTCCAATTCACCGGAAAATTAATTGGGAGGCAACATCATGAAAAAGATCATCGCTCTGACCCTCGTGCTGATCCTCGCCGTCGGCCTGTTCGCCGGCTGCAAGAGCAGCGACAAAGGCTCTGTCTATTTCCTGAACTTCAAGCCGGAAGCAGACAGTGCATGGCAGGCACTTGCCAAGACCTACACCGAAAAGACCGGCGTTACCGTCAAGGTCGTCACCGCCGCCAGCGGCACCTATGAGACCACGCTGACCGCCGAAATGGCCAAGAAGGACGCCCCCACGCTGTTCCAGTGCGGCAATGAGACGGCTCTGGACACCTGGAAGGACTACTGCCTCGCGCTCGACGGCACGGAGTTCCTGAACGAGATGACCACGTCCGACTTCAACCTCAAGGGTGAGGACGGCAAGACCTACTGCGCAGGCTACTGCTACGAGGCCTTCGGCATCATCGTCAATACCGAGCTGCTGGAAAAGGCAGGCCACTCTCTCGACGAGATCAAGGACTTCGCCAGCCTGAAGGCTGTTGCCGAGGACATCACCGCCCACAAGGACGAGCTGGGCTTTGCCGCCTTCTCCTCCGCCGGTCTGGATTCCTCCTCTTCCTGGCGCTTCTCCGGCCATCTGGCCAACATGCCGCTGTACTATGAGTTCCGCGACGACAACGTGACCGAGCAGCCCGCCACGATCACCGGCAAGTATCTTGCCAACTACAAGAACGTCTGGGATCTGTACATGAACAACGCCACCTGCGCTCCCTCCGAGCTGGCCGCCAAGACCGGCGACGAGTCCCGCGCGGAGTTTGCAAACGGCAAGGCCGTGTTCTTCCAGAACGGCACGTGGGAATACTCCAACCTGACCGACGCTTCCGCCATGGGCTTCTCCATGGATCCGGCGAAGCTGGCCATGATCCCCATCTACTGCGGCGTTGAGGGCGAAGAGAAGGCCGGTCTGGCCTGCGGCACCGAGAACTGCTGGGCCGTGAACGCCAAGGCCTCCGAGGAAGACCAGAAGGCCACCCTCGACTTCATGAAGTGGGTCGTTACCTCTGACGAGGGCACGAAGATGATGGCCGAGCAGTTTGGCCCCATCCCCTTCAAGAAGGCCAAGGAGAGCGCGAACGTGTTCTTCAACAATGCCAACCACCTGATGTCCGAGGGCAACTACACCGTGACCTGGGCCTTCAACTACACCCCGAACGTGGAAAGCTGGCGTCAGGGCGTCGTGGACGCGCTGCTGGCCTACAGCACCGGCTCCGGCGACTGGAGCGGCGTCGAGACCGCTTTCGTCGACGGCTGGGCAACGCAGTATCAGCTGCAGGAAGGCTAATCCAAATCCATCAAACCTGCGGAGGGCGGCGGGCCGCCGCCCTCCCGGCCTGTCGAAAAAGTCCCTGCGGGATTTTCCGTCAGGCCGGGTGGCAAAATTGCAAAATGATCTTGCAGTTCTATTTTGCAATTTTGGCCGCTGCGGCGGGTGATCGAACGCGAAAGGACACCCTGACGGTTTCCTTTCACACTTTTCTTCCCTCCGAAGCTTTCGGCTGGGCAGATTATCGACAGTCTCGGAGGGCGGCTGGCCGCCGCCCTCCGGCGTTTGTCAGAGCAGCTCTTTTCTTCCCGAAATTTTTGTTGTATAATAGCTTCCGGGCAAAAGAGCTTCTCTGACAAGCGTATATGCAATCGATTCAGGGGAGGGTCCTTTATGAAAAAACGAAACCGTCAGCCCCGCAGCCGCGAGGCGCTGAACAGTGAGCTGATCCGCCGCCCGATCCGGCGCTGCTGGCCGCTGTTTCTGCTGCCGACGGCGCTGGCCTTCTGCATCGGGTTCCTGTATCCGTTCCTGCTGGGCCTGTACCGCTCGTTCTGCGAATTCACCTCGCCGGTCGATTATCACTGGGCAGGCTTTTCCAACTACTTCCGCGCCTTTGCGGACGAGGGCTTCCGGCGTGCCTTCGGCTTCACGGCCGCCTATGCCGTCGTATCCATTCTTATCATTAATATATGCGCCTTTGCGCTGGCCTACGCACTGACGCAGAAGCTGCGCGGCTCGAATATCTTCCGCACGGTGTTCTTCATGCCGAACCTCATCGGCGGCATCGTGCTGGGCTACATCTGGAAGCTCATTTTTGACGCCTTCCTCCGCTCGGCCTCGCTGCAGCCCCTCCTCACGAATGCGACCTACGGCTTCTGGGGTCTGGTCATCCTTGTGGCGTGGCAGCAGATCGGCTATATGATGATCATCTACATTGCGGGCCTGCAGGCCATCCCGGACGACATGCTGGAGGCCGCGAAGATCGACGGTGCGGGCCGCTGGCAGACGCTGTGGCATGTGACCATTCCGAATGTCATGCCGTCCATCACGATCTGCGTGTTCCTGACGCTGACAAACTCCTTCAAGCTCTTCGATCAGAACCTTGCTCTGACGAACGGCTCGCCGCAGATTCCCGGCACGAACATCTATAAGACGGAAATGCTGGCCCTGCACATCTTCAAGACGAACGGCATCGGCAACAGCTGGAAGGGCGTTGCGCAGGCCGAGGCCGTGATATTCTTCATCCTTGTGGCGGCGCTGGCCCTGCTTCAGCTCCGCGCGACCCGCACGAAGGAGGTGCAGCAGTGATGCAGAAACCGCTCCGTAAGAAAAAGCACGACATCGGCGGCATTGTGCTGACCGTGCTGTTCTCGCTCGTGTGCATTCTCTATGTCATGCCCATCGTCGAGGTGCTCATCAACTCGTTCAAGACGCACAGCGCCATCAACACCGACACCTTCGCCCTGCCGAATGCCGACACGTTTGCAGGCACGAGCAACTATGTCAAGGGCATGACGTTCGGCAACTATCCGTTCCTCAAGTCCCTGCTGTACAGCATCGTCATCACCATACTGTCCGTCACGCTCATCCTGCTGTGCACGTCCATGGCCGCATGGTTCATCTCCCGCGTCGGCGGGCGGTTCTCCCGCCTGTTCTATCTGGGCTGCGTGTTCTCGATGATCGTGCCGTTCCAGATGGTCATGTTCCCGCTCGTCTCCGTAGCGAATGACCTCTATCTCAACACGCCGTGGACCATCCCCGTCATCTACCTCGGCTTCGGCGCGGGCCTCGCCGTGTTCATGTTCTCCGGCTTCGTCAAGAGCCTGCCGCTCGAGATCGAGGAGGCCGCCGTTATCGACGGCTGCGGCCCGATCCGCACGTTCTTCAGCGTCGTCCTGCCCATGCTGCGCCCGACGCTCATCTCCGTCGGCATTCTCGAGGTCATGTGGGTGTGGAACGACTACCTCCTGCCCTCCCTCGTGCTCGACATCAACGAATACAAGACCATTCCCATCCATGTGCAGTATCTGCAGGGCAGCTATGGCACGGCCGACCTCGGCGCAACGATGGCCGTCATGATGTTCAGCATCGTGCCGATCATTATCGTCTATCTGTTCTGCCAGAAATATATCATCAAGGGCGTCGCAGCCGGCGCCGTCAAAGGATAACCCATATGACGATCAAAGACCTTGCCCGCCTGTCCGGCTACTCCGTCGGCACGGTCTCCCGCGCCCTGAACGGCCTGCCGAATGTCAGCGAGCAGGCACGCAGCGCCATTCTGGCGCTGGCGCAGGAACGCGGATATCAGCTCAATACCAACGCGAAGTACCTCAAGCAGATCCACAGCAGCGGCATCGTCGCCGTGGTGACCGGCACGTCGAACGAGCTGTTTGCCCAGATGATCGAACGCATCCAGCAGACGCTCCCCACGGACCGCTACCCGCTGACCGTGGACTACGTCGACGAAAACGAGGACCCCGTCGAGCGCGCTCTGCACCTGAGCCGCGAGAAAAAGCCCGCCGGGCTGCTGTTTCTCGGCGGCGACCGGCGGATGTACGCCAAAAGCTTCGGCGAGATCACGCTGCCGTCCGTCGTGCTGACGACCGACGCCTCCCGCCTCGGCTTCGACAATCTCTCCTCCGTGACCACGGACGACGTGGAGGCGGCGGAATGCGCCATGGAATACCTGCTGGAAAGCGGCCACCGGCGCATCGGCGTCATCGCGGGCGACCTGAGCTGCTCCGGCCCGTCGCGGCTGCGCTATGAGGGCTGCCTGCTCGCGCTGGAGCGCTGCGGGCTGACACTGCCGGACGAATGCTGCGCCACGGCGCGCTATGCCTTTCAGGACGGCTACGACGCCGCCCTGCGGCTTCTGGAGCAGCCGGGACTGACGGCCATTTTCGCCATGTCGGACGTGATGGCCATCGGCGCCATGCGCGCGCTGCACGACCGCGGTCTGCGCATCCCCGAGGATATTTCGGTCATCGGCTTCGATGGCCTGGAGCTTGGCGAGTTCTACACGCCCAAGCTCACCACCATCCGCCAGCAGGCCAGCCTGCTGGTCGACCGCGGCGTGGCCCTGCTGCTCGGCACGCTCGAGCGCGGTGCCGTCGCACGCCACGAGACCGTCCCCTTCACGCTGGCGGTCCGCGAAAGTACCTCACACCCACCCCGGAAGGACGGAACAAACTCATGAGAACCAGTGGAATTCTGATGCACATCTCCTCGCTGCCCTCCCCCTATGGGATCGGCACGCTTGGCCAGGCGGCCTATGACTTCGCCGACTTTCTGAAGGCGGCCGGGCAGCACTACTGGCAGCTTCTCCCCATCGGCCCGACGAGCTACGGTGACAGCCCCTATCAGAGCTTCAGCACGCACGCGGGCAACCCCTATTTCATTGACCTCGATCTGCTGCGGGAGGACGGCCTCCTGACGCAGGAGGAGATCGACGCCGTCGACTGGGAGGCGCACAGCGCGCGCGTGGACTACGGCTTCCAGTACAGCGTGCGCTTCGACCTGCTCTACCGCGCCTTCCTGCGCGGCTGGGAGCGCGACGCGGACGCCGTGCGCGAATTCCGCAATGCGAACCCGTGGGTTGAGGACTATGCCCTGTATATGGCGCTCAAGCGCAGCCAGGACATGCGCTCGTGGGAGACGTGGCCGGAGGAGATCCGCCTGCGCCGTCCGGGTGCGGCCGAGACCTATGCCGTCCGGCTCGGCGACGACGTGCACTTCTTTATCTATCTGCAATATCTCTTCTTCGGCCAGTGGGACGCGCTGCGCAGCTATGTGCACGCGCTCGGGCTGGAGATCATCGGCGATCTGCCGATCTATGTGCCCTATGACTCCTGCGACGTGTGGGCGAACCCGTCCCTGTTCCAGCTGGACGAGACCGGGCTGCCGACCGGCGTGGCAGGCTGCCCGCCCGACTATTTCTCGGCCGACGGCCAGCTGTGGGGCAACCCGCTCTATGACTGGGAGCGTATGCGCCAGACGGATTACGCCTGGTGGAAGGAGCGCATCGCAGCGGCCGCGCGGCTGTTCGACGTCATTCGCATCGACCACTTCCGCGGGCTGGAGAGCTACTGGGCCATCCCCTACGGCGACAAGACCGCCCGCGGCGGCAAGTGGGTCAAGGGACCTGGCCACGACTTCGTCCGCGCTATGCAGGAGCGCTTCCCGGACCTGCGCCTCATCGCGGAGGATCTCGGCTTCCTGACGGACGACGTCATCCGGCTGCAGAAGGACTCCGGCTGGCCCGGCATGAAGGTGCTGGAATTCGCCTTCGACTCCCGCGAGCCGAGCAACTATCTCCCCCACCGCTATATCCGCAACTGCATCTGCTACAGCGGCACGCACGACAATGAAACGCTTGCCCAGTGGCTGGCTCAGACGTCGGAGACCGCGCGCGCCTATGCCGCGGAATACCTCGGCCTGACGGAGCAGGAGGGCTACGCGTGGGGCATCCTGCGCAGCGGCCTTGCCAGCGTGGCTGACACGTTCATCGCCCAGCTGCAGGACTATCTCGGCCTCGGCGCGGAGGCCCGCATGAACACGCCCGGCACGCTCAGCGACCGCAACTGGAGCTGGCGGCTGCAGCCCGGCCTGCTCACGGCGGAGCTGGCCCACCGCCTGCGCCGCATGAACACGATGTACGAGCGCCTGTAAGGCAAATATACAGAAAATGACCGCCCCCTCCGATCCGGATGAGGGCGGTCGTTGTCGGTGCAGCATGGTGCAAGTGGAAAATGGAAAGTGGATAGTGTAAAGTTACGCGAAGTTTCCAGTCGCGCGTTGTAGGGGAGGGGCATGCCCCTCCCGGCGCTGAACTGACAGTTGGTACAGGTTGCCGATAAAATGGTACTGGCCCCCGAATTGTCATTGCGAGGAGCGAAGCGACGCGGCAATCTCGCAGTACCGGGGTGGATAACAGGAAAGCCCCGGCGAAAACGTAACTGCCTTCCCGAGATTGCACCCCAAGGGCACTTCCTCGCGCTTCGCGCTCAGGGCGCCACGTCGGCCTTTGGCCTCCTCGCAATGACAAACCTTTGGTCTTTGCCATTTTAATGCCGGCCCGTACCTCCCGCCGGTGCCCCACGGGGCGTCGAGGACGCCGCCCCCTACAACGCCCAACAGACAGCCTCGCACGGCTTTTCCCTCTCCACTTGCTTCACTTCTCTTCCCCCAATATAGCAAAAAACACCCCCATCCGATCGGATGGGGGCGCCTGCATTTTGATTCAGCCGACGACAAAGCGCGCGGCAGCTTTGGCAAACTGGGCCTCGTTCCGGCTGTCTGCGATCTGCACCTGCAGAGGATGGGTAAAATTAATCGTAAACAGCTCCATAAAGTTCTTTGCGCTGACAACATGCTCGCCATCTACCACGTCAATGGCATAGGGCTGCAGCGTGGCCAGTCCGACAAATTCTCTCACGTCGCTCACGGATGCAAATCGAACGATCATGTGCTTCCTCCCAAAGAAAGACTGTCAGCTTGTCAAAAAAGTCCTTTCGGGCTTTTCCGCCAAGCTGCTTCCTCAGAATTACAGAATCAATTTTGGCAGATTTTGCAATTCTGTCGCTGCGGCAGCTTATCGAACGCGAGAGGACACCCTGACGGTTTCCTCTTTTTCCCTCCGAAACTTTCGGCTTGGCAGTTTTTTGACAGTCTGAGACTGTACAAATCCTGTTTTTTCCACTATAATGATCGTGATTATTATACCGCAAAAACGGGCAAAAGCACAATGCACGTTTTGTTCAATCTTTTTTGGGACCCTCAAAGATTTTTTGGAGAAACTCGATGAAATTTCAATGTTATACGCTTGGCTGCAAGGTCAATCAATATGAAACGCAGGCCATGGAGCAGCAGCTTCTGGCCCTTGGCCACGTCAGCGGCACGGATGCCGACGACTGCGACGCCTATCTCATCAACACCTGCACCGTGACGGCGGTCGCCGACCGCAAGAACCGCACCCTCATCCGC
Organism: Faecousia sp.; assembly: GCF_048519415.1. Lineage (NCBI taxonomy): Bacteria > Bacillati > Bacillota > Clostridia > Eubacteriales > Oscillospiraceae > Faecousia > Faecousia sp. Next base: position 7,939 of record NZ_DBFZUT010000085.1, read on the forward strand.
CGCCTGCGCCGCGAGCACCCGCAGGCCGTCATCGGCGTGTGCGGCTGCTATGCACAGGTCAGCGCCGGGGAGGTCGAGGCTCTCGGCGTGGACGTCGTGTCCGGCAGCGGCGGACGCGAGGCCTTTGTCCAGCTCGTGCTGGACGCCGTGCGGCAGAAAAAGGCCGGGCAAAACGCCGGGCAGCAGGTCCTGCTGGACGACGCCATGCGCCGCCGCGCCTTTGAGTCGCTCCCGGCCGGGAGCCTCGGCACGCGCACCCGCGCCATGCTCAAGGTGCAGGACGGCTGCTGCAACTTCTGCACCTACTGCATCATCCCCTACGCCCGCGGGCCGGTGCGCTCGCTGCCGCTGGCGCAGGCCGTGGAGCAGGCGCGCGCGCTCGAGGGCTACCGCGAGGTCGTGCTCACAGGCATCGAGGTCGCATCGTGGGGCCGCGATCTCAAGGACGGCAGCACGTTTGCCGATCTGGTCGAATCCGTCTGCCGGGCCGTGCCGCAGCTGCGCGTGCGCCTTGGCTCGCTCGAGCCGCGCGTGGTGGACGAGGACTTCTGCCGCCGCCTTGCCGCGTGCCCGAATTTCTGCCCGCAGTTCCACCTGAGCCTGCAGAGCGGCAGCGACGGCGTGCTGCGCCGCATGCACCGCCACTATGACACGGCGCGCTATCTGCAGAGCGTCCGCCTGCTGCAGCAGTGGTTCCCCGGCTGCGCCGTCACGACAGACCTGATCGTCGGCTTCCCCGGCGAGACGGAGGAGGAATTCGCCGAATCCCTCGCCTTTGCCCGCACCTGCGGCCTTGCCATGGTCCACGTCTTCCCCTATTCCCGCCGCGCCGGAACGCCCGCCGCCTCCATGCCGGGCCAGCTCTCCCGCGCGGAGAAGGCCGACCGCTCCGCCAGGGCCGTCGCCGCCGCCGCCGAGCTGCACCGCGAATTTCTGACCGCCATGTGCGGCACGGAGCAGGACGTGCTCTTTGAGCAGGTCGAGGACGGCTGGTTCACCGGCCACGCCCCGAACGGCATGAAGGTCTATGCCCGCGGCGAGGACCTGCATAATACCGTCCGCCGCGTCCGCATCGAGGGCCTGCAGGAAGAGGGCCTGCGGGGGGAGATTTTGTAAGGCTGCCAAATATGTGTTGTAGGGTCGGGGACAGCCCTGCCCGGCGCGGCGCTGCCGACTGGCACAAGGCATCGTTAAAATGGAATTGGCCCCAAATTGTCATTGCGAGGCCCCAAAGGGGCCGTGGCAATCTCGGGAAGGCAGTTACGTTTTCGCCGGGGCTTTCCTATTATCCACTCCGGTACTGCGAGATTGCCACGTCGCTTCGCTCCTCGCGATGACACGTCAGGGTGGTACAGCGGTGCACCAGTGCCCTCACGCGGTTGAATTGCCCTGTACAAGGCGCTCGCTGAGCGCCGCTACAGACGCAATCGGTGCGTACCATTTTAACGACAGTCTGTACGAGCTGCAAGTGCCTTCCCGAGATTGCCACGTCGGCTTCGCCTCCTCGCAATGACAATTCGGGAGCCAGTGCCATTTTAACGCCAGCCTGTTCGCATCGGCAGCATTGCGCCGGGAGCGGCATGCCGCTCCCCTACACTGGCGGGTGCGGTCGGCGAAGCCGCCTGCAACTTGTCAGTCCGCATGCCGCTCCCCTCATTTTTCATTTCCAAATAATTATCCCCGGATGCGGCGCATCCGGGGACGTTTTTGTATTCTCTTACAGCTCGCGGAGGGCATCGACGAAGGCGGTCTTGGAATTCGTCCTTTCGTCGCGCTGCTTCAGCACGCGGGCGGGCGCGCCCGCCACGACGGCATTCTCCGGCACGTCCTCCGTGACGACGGCTCCGGCCGCGACGACGGCATTTTTTCCGATATGGACGCCCTCGAGCACGACGGCATTCGCGCCGACGAGCACGCCATCCTCCACGATGACCGGCGTGGCGCTGGGCGGCTCGATGACGCCCGCCAGCACGGCTCCCGCGCCGATATGGCAGTTTTTACCCACAGTGGCACGGCCGCCGAGCACAGCGCCCATGTCGATCATGCTGCCCTCGCCGACGACGGCACCAAGATTCAGGATCGCGCCCATCATAACGACGGCGTTCGCGCCGATCTCCGCGCCCTCGCGGATGATGGCGCCCGGCTCGACGCGCGCATGCAGGCCCTTGAGGTCCAGCATGGGGATGGCGGAGTTGCAGGCGCCGTTTTCCACATGCAGGCGGTCGATGTGCGCGGCCTGCGCCGTAAGCTGCGGACCGAGCGTTTTCCAGTCGCCGTAGAGGATATGCAGGCCGTTCCCGCCGGAAAAAACCTCCGCGCCGGGGAACTCGCAGGGCGCATTGGCCTGCAGCACCACGCGGACGGGCGTCTTCTTCTCCGACGTGCGGATGAGTTCAATGAGTTCCGTTGCTTCCATAAAGCTGCTCCTTTCAGCGGACAGAGCGCTTGCGGCGGATCATCTCGCGCCAGTCCAGGTCACCGCGCTGCAGGCCGAGGATGAGCATCTCCGCCGTGGCGAGGTTCGTGGCCATGGGCACATTGTGCGCGTCGCACAGGTGCAGCGTCTGCACGACCTGCTGATCCTCCCAGGGGTCGCTGTTATTCGGATCGGTGAACAGCAGCACCAGATCGATCTCGTTATAGGCGATCCGGGCGTCGACCTGCTGGTGACCGCCCTGATTGTGGGAAAGATACAGCGTCACGGGCAGGCCGGTCGCCTCCGCGACAAGGCGGCCCGTTGTGGCCGTGGCGGAGAGGTTGTGCTTGCTCAGCACGCTCTTATAAGCCGTACAGAACTGGACCATCAGTTCCTTTTTCTTGTCATGCGCCATCAGCGTAATATTCATAAGATCACCTCATCTTCAAAATCGCATCAAGGGCATTGGCTCACCGCGCAGGCGGCGGGAGATGCGCAGGCAGGCCTCAGCGGCACCGCCGGAGGAATTCAGGATCAGTGCCTTGCCCGCTGCGGCAGAAAGCACGACGGCCGGGTCCTCCGGCACAAGGCCGAGCAGCGGCAGGCCGGTCTGGTCCATCATGTCGTCCACCGTCAGGTTCATGCGCGAAAACAGGCGCGGCTGCACGCGGTTGACCACGAGCTGCAGCAGCTCGTGCCCCTCGAGCGCGAGGGCGTCTGCCGCGCAGGCGGCGTCCCGCAGGGAGGCGGGATCCGGCGTGGCGGCGACGATGCAGCGGTCGGCAAACTGCGTGGCAAGGCGGAAGCTCGTGCCGATCCCGGCGGCCGCGTCGATCAGGACCCAGTCGAAGGCCTCGCGGGCCTCGCGCAGCAACGCACCGAAGCGCTGCTGCTCCACAAGGGCGTCCTGCTCGCGCACCGGGGCCGTCAGCAGGAACAGGCCCGGCAGGGCCGGATGCTCCGCGGCGTCGGACAGCTTGCAGAAGCCCTGCGTCACGTCCGTGAACGCGACAGCGGGCTGCTCGGCCATGCCGAGCGCGATGTCGAGATTCCGCAGGCCGATGTCGGCATCGATGCACAGGACGCGCTTGCCCTCGGCGGCAAGACAGGCCGCGATCCCGGCGCAGAGCGTCGTTTTTCCCGTGCCGCCCTTGCCGGAAATGACGGAAACCGTTACACCCATGTGCATGCCGCCTCCTTTGGAGTTTTCTTCCTGTAGTATAGCCGATTCTCAGCACAATTTCAACAAAGATTTTTGCCGCAATCATGTTTTTCCATACGCATCGCTCTATTTTCCGGCATGGCATCCGGTTTTTTGCCCGCGCGTAAGAAATTCCGGGCGATATTTGCCGTGCCCACTTGCGCGGCGCGAAAAAAAACATTATAATGAAAGCACACCGTCGGGTAAAACCGACAAATTTTTGTTTGAAACGGAGAGGCTATTTATGAAAAAGATCCTCGCATGCATTCTGGCAGTGGCTCTGCTGACGTGTGTCTTTGCCGCCTGCGGCAAGACGGAAGACAAGGGGGACTCCTCCTCCGACCTGAAGCTCGCGCTCGTCGTGGCCGGTACGTTCGGCGACCGTTCGTTCTATGACTCGTCAAAGGAAGGCACCGACCGTCTGGCCAAGGACTTCGGCGTGCAGGTCAGCACCATCGAGTGCAACAATGAAAACCACGCAACGCAGATGAAGAACGCCGCCGATCAGGCAGACGTCGTCGTGTGCGTCGGCTGGGAATTCTATGATGTCGAGACCATCGCGCCGGAATATCCGAACGTGAAGTTCATCTGGATCGACAACGCCACGAGCGAGCCGGTCGCCAACGTGCTGAACATCACCTACGCCCAGAATGAGGGCTCGTTCCTCGCAGGCTACATCGCGGCCGCCATGTCCGAGAGCGGCACGGTCGGCGCCGTCGGCGGCGAGGACAGCGACACCATCAACGACTTCATCGTCGGCTACACGCAGGGCGCGGAGTACTACGGCACGGAGAACGGCAAGGCCGTGAACGTCGTGAAGAACTACGCAGGCACCTATGACGACCCCGCGAAGGGCAAGGAATGCGCGCTGGCCCTGCACGATCAGGGCGCGGACGTCATTTTCCAGATCGCCTCCGCCACGGGCGACGGTGTGTTTGAGGCCGCGAAGGAGAACGGCTTCTACGCCATCGGCGTGGACAGCGACCAGAAGTACATCGACCCCGACACCATCATCTGCTCCATGAAGAAGGAAGTCGGCAGCTCCATCTATGACGCCGTGAAGCGCCTGCTGGACGGCGACAGCTCCCTGTGGGGCACGACGTGGGTCGCCGATATGAGCAACGGCTATGTCGGCATTGGCTACGGCGAGGACGGCGCGGCACAGCAGGTGCCCGACGACGTGAAGACCGCCGTGGAAGAGCTGTCGAAGAAGATCGTCTCCGGCGAGATCACCGTCGAAACGACCCGCTGATGCAGAATTGTCCGGGAGGGGCATGCCCCTCCCCTACAATATAATCTGAATATCAACTCCCGGCGTGGCGCTGCGCCACGCCTTTGTTACATGATCCCGGCTGCTGCCGGGAGAAAGGGGGAACCCGATTTGAACGACATCGCCGTGCAGTTCCGCCATGTCAGCATGGCGTTCCCCGGCGTTCTGGCGAATGACGACGTCTCGCTGGACATCCGAAAGGGTGAGGTCTTCGCCCTTGTCGGCGAAAACGGCGCGGGGAAATCGACGCTGATGAACATCCTCTACGGCATCCACACCCCGACGGGCGGCAGCGTCTCCATCCGCGGCGAGGAGGTCAGCCGCTTCAGCCCGCGCAACGCCATCGACCACGGCGTCGGCATGGTGCACCAGCACTTTATGCTCGTGCCGTCGTTTACCGTGGCGCAGAACATCGTCATGAGCCGTGAGCCGCGCCGGTTCGGCCTGTTCTGCGACCAGCGCGCGGCCGAGCGCGAAACGCGCCGCCTTGTGGCGGAATACGGCCTGACGGTCGACCCGAACGCCGTCGTCGCCGAGACGGGCGTCGGCCTGCAGCAGCGCGTGGAAATTCTGAAAACGCTGTACCGCGGCGCGGAAATCCTGATCCTCGACGAGCCGACCGCCGTGCTCACCCCGCAGGAGACGGACGAGCTGTTCTCCGTCATCCGGCGCATCGTTCGTGAGCGCGGTATGACCGTCATCCTTATCACGCACAAGCTCTATGAGGTCATGGCCATCTCCGACCGCGTCGGCGTGATGCGCAAGGGAAAACTCGTCGGCGTGGAGGAGACGAAAAACGTCAATGAGCGCATGCTGGCCTCCATGATGGTCGGCCGCCCCGTGCTCTATGACCAGCTGGAAAAGACCGGCACGCCCGGCGCGGAGGAAATTCGCGTGGAAAACCTGACCGTGCAGGATAACCGCGGCCTGACGGCGGTGGACGGCCTGTCGCTGTCCGTGCGTGCGGGCGAGATCCTCGGCATCGCCGCCATCGAAGGAAACGGCCAGAGCGAGCTGCTCGAGGCCATTGCAGGCATGCGCCCCGTCGAGCACGGAAAGATTTTCGTGCACGAACAGGACGTCACCGGCAAAACGCCCGGCGAGATTCGCGCCGCGGGCCTCGCCCATGTGCCGGAGGACCGTCTTGCCACCGGCCTGAGCGCCGAGGCGAGCGTGACGGAGAACCTGCTGGCGGGCAAGCAACGCGAGCCGCGCTTCAGCGGCTTTGCCTTCTGCCAGCGCACGAGCAGCATCGAGCGCTATGCCTCGGAGCTGTATGAAAAATTCGACATCCGCGGCGCAGGCGTCGATGCCAAAGCCGGGTCCATGTCCGGCGGCAACATGCAGAAGGTCGTCATCGCGCGCGAATTCTCGTTCGATGCGCCGGTGCTGCTCATCGCGCAGCCGACGCGCGGCGTCGACGTGGGCGCGATCGAGTTCATCCACGCCCGCATCCTCGAAAAGCGCAACGAGGGCTGTGCCATCCTGCTGTGCTCGGCCGATCTGGACGAGGTGTTCCGCCTGTCCGACCGCGTCATCACGATGTATGAGGGTAGGATCACGGGCGAATTCTCCGCCGCGGAGATCTCCCGCGAGGAGATCGGCTATTGCATGACCGGCGGACGCCGGGAGGAGGCGCAGGCATGAAAAAACGGATCGATCCCGGCTATCTCATCTCGCTGCTGCTGAGCGTGGTACTCGCGTTCGTCATCGGCGCGGTCATCCTTGCCATTGCGGGCTTCTCGCCCGGCAAGGCCTACCTTGCCATGCTGAACGGCGCGTTCTCCAGTGCCCGCCACATCGGCGATCTGCTGGAATATGCCATGGTGCTTTGCCTGTGCGGTCTGGCCTGCGTGCTCGGCGCGCGCGTCGGCATCTTCAACGTCGGCGGCGAGGGCCAGCTCTTGCTCGGCGCCATCGTCGCCTGTCAGGTCGGCGTGTGGCTCGACGGCCTGACGCCGTGGCTTGTGCTGCCGCTGGCTGCGCTGGCCGCCATGGCCGCCGGCGGGCTTTACGCCCTCATCCCCGGCGTGCTGAAGGTCAAAGTCAAGGTCAACGAGGTCATCACGACCATCATGCTCAACACCGTCGCCGCCAGCTTCTGCCAGTACCTCGCCAAGGGGCCGTGGAAGAACGCGAACAAGAACATGGTCGCAGCGACGGAGCAGCTGAACGCCCGCTACTGGTTCGGCGGCCTCATCGGCGGCTCGAACCTCTCAACGGCCATTCTGGCCGCAGCCGTCCTTGCGCTCGTCATCTGGTATGTCATGCAGAAGACATCGCGCGGCTATGAGATGAAGCTCACGGGCCAGAACGAACGCTTTGCGCGCTTCATCGGCATCCGCACCGACCGCCTTGTGCTCGTGTGCATGCTGCTTTCCGGCGCGCTGTGCGGCCTGGTCGGCATGTTCCGCGTGTACGGTGCGGAGCATCTGTTCCGCGACAGCATCAGCCGCGACTATTATTTTGAGGGCCTCATGGTTGCCATGATCGCCCGCTACCAGCCGCTGGCCGTCGTGTTCCTGTCCCTGTTCTTTGCCGCGCTGAAGATCGGCGCGCAGGGCATGGAGCTGGCCGCCGGTGTGCCGAACCAGATCTATCTCATCATCCAAACGGTCGTCATCTTCCTCATGGCTGCAGAGAGCGGCCTGTTCGGCGCGCTGCAGAACCGCGTCAGAAAGGGAAAGGAGGCGGAAAAGCATGCTTGAATCCATTCTGAAGAGCATTTTCTCCGCCGGAACGTTCCAGCAGATGCTCCGCAGCGCCACGCCCGTGGCGCTGGCCGCCCTCGGCGGCTCGCTGACGGAGCACGCCGGGATCATGAACATCGGCATGGACGGCATGATCCTGATGGGCGCGTTCTTCGGTGTGCTCGGCAGCTGGCTGTTCGCCTCGGCGGCAGCCGGTGTGGCGCTGGCCGTCGGCGTCGGCCTTCTCGTCGGCCTGTTCTTCGCACTGTTCGTCGTGAAGCTCCGCTCCGATGAATTCATCATCGGCTGCGCGCTCAACACGTTCGCACTCGGCCTGACGGGCTTCCTGTCGCGCTCCATTTTCGGCGCGAGCGGCACGAAGGGCAACCCCTTCCTGCCCAGCCTGCGCCTGCCGGGCATCGAGAGCATTCCCTTCCTCGGCAAAATTCTCAGCGGCAACTCGCTGTTCGTCTATCTGACGCTGCTGTTCGTGCTGCTGCTGTGGCTGTTCCTCTATAAGACGCCCTACGGCTTCTGGCTGCGGGCCTCCGGCGAAAAGCCCGAGACGCTGCGCACGGCCGGCATCGACCCCGCGAAGCTCAAGTGGCTGGCAAGCATCCTGTGCGGCGTGTTCTGCGCGCTCGCAGGCGCGCACCTGTCGCTCGGCCAGCTGCAGGGCACGTTTGCCGAGAACATGAGCAACAACCGCGGCTACATTGCCTTTGCCTGTGTCATTTTCGGCGCGGCCAACCCACCGAAGGCCTATCTCGCCGCGCTGATGTTCGGCTTCTTTGACGCCATTGGCCTGCGCCTGCAGGAATACCTGAGCGCGGACCTTACGAATCTCATCCCCTATGTCATCACCGTTGTGATGATGGTCTACGTCGTCGTGCGGGCGCAGCAGCGCAAAAAGCACCGCGCACGCTCGGCGCTTGCACAGAAAGGAAAATCCGCATGAACCATCGCATTCCCGTCCTGCTGGACGGAGACCCCGGCCATGACGACGCCATTGCCTGGATGCTGGCCGCGACCGGTCTCGACATCCGCGGCGTCAGCTCCGTCGCCGGGAACCAGACCATTGAAAAAACAACGCGCAACGCCCTGCACATCTGCACGCTGCTCGGCATCCGGGCGCCGGTGGCCATGGGCCTTGCCCGGCCGCTGCTGTCCGAGGCGCTCACCGCCCCGAGCGTGCACGGCGTGAGCGGGCTGGACGGCCCCGCCCTGCCGGAGCCGGACCGCGAGGCCGCACCCGAGCGCGCGCCGGAGCAGATGGCCCGCCTGCTGCGCGAAAGCGCGGAGCCGCTGACCATCGTGGCCACGGCCCCCCTGACGAACGTCGCCGCCCTGCTGCTGGCCCATCCGGAGCTGAAGGCGAACATCGCGGGCATCAGCCTGATGGGCGGCGGCCTTGCCCACGGCAACTGGACGCCCGCGGCCGAGTTCAACATTCTCGCAGACCCCGAGGCGGCGGACGTCGTGTTCCGCTCCGGCCTGCCCATCACCATGGCCGGGCTGGATGTCACGGAGCAGGCCCTGCTCTATCCCGAGGACTTTGCGCGCATCCGCGCCGTCGGCAACCCCGTGGCGGAGACCGTCGCGGGCTGGCTGGACTTCTTCTTTGCCTTCCACCGCACAAAGGGCTACGCCGGAGCGCCCGTGCACGACGCCGTGGCCGTGTGCGCCCTGCTGCGGCCTGACCTTCTGCACTTTGAGGACTGGCACGTCACGGTGGAGACGCAGGGCGCGTTCTGCCGCGGCGCAACCGTCGGTGACCGGCGCACTGCGCCGAACGCCCGCGTCATCACGGGCATCGACCGCGAGGGCTTCGCGGAACTTCTGACGGAGGCGGTGCGTACCTATGGCTGAACATCGGATCTGGTTTGACTGCGACACCGGCGTGGACGACGCCATCGCCCTGCTGACGGCCCACCGCCAGCCCGGGCTGGAGATCGTCGGGCTGAGCACCGTGGCGGGCAACGTCACACTCGACCACACGACGGAAAATACCCTGAAGATCTGCGGCCTTATGGGCGCGGACTACCCCGTTTACCCCGGCGCTCCCGGCCCGCTGCGCCGTGAGCGCGAGGACGCCAGCAGCTTCCACGGGGCCGACGGCCTCGGCGGAGCCGTGCTCCCCGCCCCGCGCCGCGCCCCGGAGCAGACGCCCGCATGGGACGCCCTGTATGAGGCGGCGGCGCGTATGCCCGGCGAGCTGACGCTCGTGGCGACCGGCCCGCTGACGAACGCGGCCATCGCGCTGACGGCCCACCCGGCCCTGCGGTCCCTGCTGCGCGGCATCGCCCTCATGGGCGGCGCGGCCGTGGGCGGCAACCGCACGCCCTGCTCGGAATTCAACATCCACGCCGACCCGGACGCGGCGGAGATCGTATTTTCGTCCGGTATCCCCATCATAATGTGCGGGCTGGACGTCACGGAGCAGGCCTGGTTCTCCCCCGAGGAGTTCGCCGCCCTGCCGGACACCCCCGTCGGGCGCTTTGCCCGCGCGGCGACGGCCGGGCCCATGCAGAAAAACATGGCCCGCGGCGCAGGCGGCCTGTGCCTGCACGACGTCTGCCCCGTGCTGTACCTGACACACCCGGAGCTGTTCACCGGGCGGCAGGCGGGCGTGCATGTGGAGACGCGCGGCACGGTCACCTATGCCAAGACTGTGACCGATCTGGACTCGGACGCGAAATTCCCGGAGCGCAATGTCTTCGTGGTGCTCGGGGTGGACCGTGCGGGCTTTGCCGCGCACATCACGGAGGCACTGAGCAGCTATGCTGGATAAACGCGCCCTGCGGCGGGAGATCGCCGCGCAGAAGCGCGCCCTGAGCCCGGCGCAGATCGAGGCCGCCTCGGCCGATCTGACGGCGCAGCTGCTGGCCCACCCGCTGTTCCGGGCGGCCCGGTCGCTCTATGCCTACCTGAGCTACAATCAGGAGGTGCGCACGCTGCCGCTCATCCGGCAGGCGCAGGCGCTCGGCAAGCGCGTGGCCGTGCCGAAGGTATTCGGGGAAACGGAAATGCGCTTTTTGTGGCTGGACGACCCGTCGCGCATCGCACCCGGCGCCTTTGGCATTCCGGAGCCGGTCGACGACGGCCCGGAGGCCGACGATCCGGCGGCTCTGGTGCTCATGCCGGGTCTGGCCTTTGACCCGCAGGGCCACCGGCTGGGCTATGGCGGCGGCTTCTATGACCGCTTCCTCGCCGCTGAGCCGCACCCGACCATTGCACTGTGCTACGCCTTCCAGCTGCTGCCGCGACTGGAGACGGAGGCGCACGACATCCCCGTGGACGCTGTGCTCTCCGCGCCCGTATAGCCACAAGGAGGGAATCGCATGCATATCGATGCCATCTGTGAAACCAACGGAAAGGGCTGGCTCATCTGGGCGGCGCAGTGCCCCGGCGCCTTTGCGCGCGGCGCGACGGAAAACGAAGCGCTGGCCAAGCTGCCGGGCGACGTGCGGCGGTTCCTCCGCTGGGCCGGAGAGCCTGCCGGGGACATCACCGTCACGCCGGGCGCGCCCATCGAAAGCAGCCTGCACACCGAGGACGCCGATTCCGACCTGCTGCTCGAGGCCGACTGCGCCCCGATGACCGAGGCGGACTACGCCGCGGCCAAGCTGCTGGTGCTGAAATCCGCGCGCGACTTCTGCACGCTGTTCGAGAGCATCCCGAACCCGGATATCTCGCCCCGCGCCCCGCGCACGAGCTTCTACGGCCCCGTGCCGCGCACGCCGCGCGAGATGTATGACCACACGAACAGCACGACGGCCTATTACATGGCCGCCTTCGGCATTCCGTTCGAGAACATGCCCGACCTCTACGCCAACCGTCTGCAGGCGCTGGCCGAGATCGAGGATCGCGAGGAGCTTCTGACCGGGAAGGTCTGCACCGCGCCGGACGGCGAGCGCTGGACGCTGCGCAAGCTCCTGCGCCGCTTTCTGTGGCACGACCGCATCCACGCCCGCGCCATGTGGCGCACGGCCGCCCCGCTGTGGGGCAGCGCCGTGGCAGATCCGTTTGGCTTCCGATAAACCGTTCGACGCGGTCAGGCAAATCCCTGCCGCGTCCGCCAGCAAAACCTGACCGCACGCCGCCGAACGGCGCGAAGCGCCCGTTCTTTTCCGGGAAAGCAGACAAAACAGGCCGCGACCCCACGCCGGGATTGCGACCTGTTTTTTTGCGCCCTGCGCGTATACTTTGTCCACGGACAAGGGGGTGCGGCCATGACGGTCTATCTGGACAGCGTGTTCGCGCTGAACTTTGCGGTGAACTGGCTGCTGCTGCGCGCGGCGGCCCGGCTCGGGGCGGCGGCGGTCCGGCCCCGGCGCATTGCGGCGGCTGCGGCACTCGGCGCGGCCTACGCCGTGGCGGTGTATCTGCCGGGATGCGGGCTTCTGGCAGGCTGGGCGGGCAAGCTGGCCATGACGGCGGCACTGCTGGCCGTGGCCTTCGGCCTGCGGCGGGAGACGCTGCGGCTCGCGGCGGTGTTCGGCGGGGTGACGCTGGCGCTGTGCGGCGCGGTATACGGGCTGGAGCTGCTGAAGCACGGCCGCGTGCGCCCCGGCGCGCTGTGGTACCCCGTGACGTTCTCGTCGCTCGTGCTGACGGCGGGCGGGGTCTATGCCGCGACACGTCTGCTGCTGCCCCGGCTGAGCCACGCGCCGGACAGCGTCGTGCCCGTGCGGCTGACGCTCGGCGGGCGGCGGGTGTTCCTCAGCGCGCTGCGCGACAGCGGCAACACGCTCTGCGACCCCGTGACGGGCGAGGCCGTGCTCGTGGCGGACTGGCGCTGCGCCGCGCGGCTCCTGCCGCACGACGGCCTGCGCGCCGCGGATTTTGCCACGCCCGCCGCTCTGGTGCTGCGCCTGCAGCGGCTCCACCCGCGCCTCATCCCCTTCCGCGCCGTCGGAACGGGCAGCGGCCTGCTGCTCGCCCTGCCGTGCGAGGAGGTCCGGATCGGAAAAAGGGTGCAAAAAAACGGCCTCGTCGCCTTCTCCCCGACGCCCGTTTCGGACGGCGGCGGCTACGAGGCCCTGACAGGAGGGAAATGCGATGCTTGAATTTCTCACGGACTGGCTGCAGCGCCTCCTGCGGCAGCCCGCAAAGCTCATGTACATCGGCGGCAGCGACATTCTCCCGCCGCCGCTTGCCGCGCAGGAGGAGCAGACCCTCCTGCAGCAGGCCGCCGCTGGCGACGAGGCCGCGCGGGCCCGGCTGATCGAGCGCAATCTGCGGCTCGTGGTCTATATCGCGCGCCGGTTCGAGAACACCGGCGTGAACATCGAGGACCTGATCTCCATCGGGACCATCGGCCTCATCAAGGCCGTCGGCACGTTCAAATCGGACCGGAACATCAAGCTGGCGACCTATGCCTCGCGCTGCATCGAGAATGAGATCCTCATGCACATCCGCAAGATCGCGGGCCAGAAGGCCGAGGTCTCGCTCGACGAGCCGATCAACACGGACTGGGACGGCAACGAGCTGCTGCTGTCCGACGTGCTCGGGACGGACGGCGACATCGTCATGCGGCCCATGGAGGAGGACGCCGAGCAGCAGCTGCTGCGCGAGGCCCTTGCGCGGCTGCCGGAGCGGGAGCGGCGTATCGTGAGCCTGCGCTTCGGGCTGGGCGGGCGGCCGGAAAAGACGCAGAAGGAAGTCGCGGACCTGCTGGGCATCTCGCAGTCGTATATCTCGCGGCTGGAGAAGCGCATCATGCAGCGCCTGCGGCGCGACCTGCTGCGGCAGGTCTCATAGCCCGGCGTAGAGCGGCGCAGCCTTCGGCTCATAGCCCTGCGGCAGATAGCGCACGGACGAGATGCGCGGGCCGGAGATGCCGTATTTGGAGGAATAGCCGAACAGGTCGACATAGCGCTCCAGGTCGTCCCGCTCCGTCCCCATGGCGCGCAGGACCTCGACCGTGGCGCGCACATCGTCGATGGCGCGGTGCGAATTCGTCACGCGGTCCTGCAGGTCATACTGCTCGATGGCGTTGCACAGGCGGTGCGGATAGGCGCGGCGGTCGCGGTAGACCGTGAGCAGGTCGAGCTTCTGCTTGTCCTGCAGCAGGCGGGCGTCGCCGTATTTCTGCAGGAAGGCATAGAGGAACAGCAGATCGAACTGGGCGTTATAAGCCGCGAGCATCGTGCCGGGCGTCAGGAGCGCGGCCAGCAGCTCGGCAAAGGCCTGCTTGCCGATGCCCTCCTCGCGGAGCAGGTCGTCCGTGATGCCCGTCAGCTCCACGATGCGCGGCGGCAGGCTGCGCGTACAGCGGACGAACTCATCGACCTCCTCCGTGCCGGAGGCGGTCAGGCGAATGGCGGAAAATTCAATGATCTCATCGCGCTGCCAGCTCAGGCCGCTCGTTTCCGTGTCGAAAACGAGGACGGAGTCACAGCGCGAGAACAACGACTGCAGAGGATCAGACATCGTTTGCCTCCATGGGTGAAAAAGTCATCCCGGCAAGTTCCGGGGGATTATTTTGCGGAGAGAGACCGGGCAGCGCCGCATCATCCGGCAAGAGCATTCGCCGAGAGATTTTTGGTCGAGCCGAGATTCGGAAAGCGCAGGCGTACTTTGTGTACCCGCAAGGGGCATGCCGCATCCGTAAGGCGGCAAAGCCGCCAACGGCTGCGCAATACGTCAAGTTTTCCGAACCGATGGACCGGCAAAAAAGATCCGGCGAGGCCGAAGCTGCAATGGTGCGGAGATGCCCTAAGGAACCTCTGATTCAATTGCAAGAGCGGTCAGCGAGGGATTTTGTTCCAAATTGAGGT
>NZ_DBFZUT010000086.1:0-8810 GCF_048519415.1 Faecousia sp.
AATATAGGAGTGAAGGGAGGCCGCTCCGCAGGAAGAATCATTTATGAATTGAAAGAAAGGACAGATTATCATGAAAGGAAAACGATTCCTTCTGGTTATACTCGTTTTCGCATTATCAGTCTCTTTGCTTGGCTGTGGAGAAATGCCTGACGCAGAGGTGCAGCTGCGATACGGCCTGAGGATGTTCTTCAATCGGTTTAATTTCTTCCAGCCAACCAGTTTTTACGGTTTCTCTGGAGATAATCTGGATGATCTGGAATGGGGTGCGGAGCAGCTCAGGGCCGGCATGGAGGAAAGCACGGCCCTGCTTCAGAAATACCCAAACGCTTATGCGTCCCTTCAGCTGCTGGTTCAGATCCCGACTGTACTGAGATCCCTGTACGAGGCAGCAGGGACGGAAAAGCTTACCTTTGGCGATCTCCCCCCCGCGTGGCAGGCATGCCTGTACGATGTGGACATCCTGCTGTATCCGTGCCTGTTTGCCTGGACCGAAAGTGACGGCTCTTCCGTGATGGGGCTGTTTGCCCTGATGGAGTCCTCGGGCAGCGCGATCAATTTCATGGATCGCAATGTCGTCTCCCGCCAGGGAATCGAGTGGCCGGAGCCGATAGACTGGACACCGCCGGATGTTTGATCCCGGTACATAGCAAAAAGCTGCTGCAGAGCGCTCGCTCTGCAGCAGCAAATTTGTTATGCCTGTTCGCCGGACTCGGAGGGGTCGATGACGGAATCGTCGTGGAAGACCCAGTCCTGCACGTTCAGAATGTCGTAGGTCGAGGGAGTGCGGCGGATGACGATCTTCGAAAGACCGGCGTTGATGATCATCCGGCGGCACATCGGGCAGGGGAGCAGGTCGGGGATCAGCTCGCCCGTGGCGACGTCGCGCCCGGCCAGATAGATCGTGCCGCCGATGCACTCGCTGCGCGCGGCGGAGATGATGGCGTTCATCTCGGCGTGGACGCTGCGGCAGAGCTCATAACGCTCGCCGGCGGGGATGCCGAGCCGTTCGCGGATGCAGTAGCCGAGGTCGATGCAGTTGCTGCGGCCGCGCGGTGCGCCGTTGTAGCCCGTGGAAACGATCTCGTCGTTGCGG
Organism: Faecousia sp.; assembly: GCF_048519415.1. Lineage (NCBI taxonomy): Bacteria > Bacillati > Bacillota > Clostridia > Eubacteriales > Oscillospiraceae > Faecousia > Faecousia sp. Next base: position 1,094 of record NZ_DBFZUT010000086.1, read on the forward strand.
ACGATGAGCGCCCCGGAGTGAGAGCGGCTGCAGGTAGAACGCTCCAGCACGGTCTCCGCGATGTCGAGGTAATAGCTTTCCTTATCGATGCGCCCCATGGCAGTGGCCTCCAATGATCGGAACATTGCCATTATTATACACCCTGCAGGAAAAAACTGCAAGCATTTTTCCGAAAAACGCGCCATTTTTGGCGAAAAAACAGCTCAAAAATGGGAGTTTTGCTCCACCAGATGAAAAATAACCGGTGAAGACTGAGGCTGCAATGGAGTGATGCTGCTTTAGAGCATACATTTTCCGCGGTGCAGATACTGCCCATTACGGTCGTGGAGAATTTTGCCCTCCCGGACGACGCAGGTGCCGCGCAGGTAGACCTCTGCGATATGGCCCGCGATCTGCGTGCCCTCATAGGGGGCGTAGTCGACGTTTGCCGCCTGATCGGCTGCGGTGATGCAGCTCGTGCCGCGCGGGTCATATACGACGATGTCCGCGTCCGCGCCCGGCTGCAGCACGCCCTTGCGGGGGAAGAGACCGTAGAGCTTCGCGGGCGTTTCGGCCAGCACATCGGCCATGCGCTCGGCCGTGATGCGGCCAGCTGCGACGCCGTAGGTGAACAGCAGCGTGCCGCGCGTCTCCACGCCGGGCATGCCGCCGGGAATTTTCGTGAAGTCGCCGCGCCCGGCGTCCTTCTGCGCGAGGGTGAAGCTGCAGTGATCCGTCGAAACGGTCTGGATCTCACCGTCGGCCAGCGCCTTCCACAGGCGCTCGTTGTCGAGCTTCTTGCGCAGCGGGGGCGCGCAGACATAGCGTGCGCCTGCAAAGTCCGGCAGGCTGTAGCGTGAGTCGTCCAGCAGCAGGTAGTGCGGGCAGGTCTCCACAAAGACCTTCTGCCCGAGGCCGCGCGCGGCCTCGACCTCGCGCAGGGCGGCCGCCGTGGACAGGTGGACGATCATGACGGGCACATCGGCCACGCGTGCCAGCTTCAGCAGACGGCCGACGGCCTCGGCCTCGGCCTCCGCCGGGCGGCAGAGGGGGTGAGACGCCGGGGAAAGCGCGCCTGCGGCCTTCTTTTCGGCGATGAGCGCATCGATCATGCCGGCGTTCTCGCAGTGCACGCCGACGATGCCGCCGAGACGCTTCATCTCGCGCAGGGCGTGGAACATGGCCTCATCGCCGATCATCATCGCGGGATAGGTCATGTACATTTTGAAGGAGGAGATGCCCTCGTCGAACATCTGCGGCAGCTCGGCGCGGATGCCGTCGTCCCAGTCGTCGATGGTCATGTGGAAGCCGTAGTCGCAGCCGGTCTTCCCGTCCGCCTTCTCATGCCAGCGGGCAAGGCCGGTGTGGAGCGTTTCGCCCTTGTTTGGGCAGGCAAAGTCGATGACGGTCGTCGTGCCGCCGCGCAGGGCGGAGCGGCCGCCGGTGTAGAAGTCGTCCGCCGTGACGGTGTTGCAGACCTCAAGGTCGAAGTGTGTGTGCGCGTCGAGAAAGCCGGGGAACAGCAGCTTGCCGCTGACGTCGATCTCCTCGGCCTCCGGGCAGGAAAGCGCCTCGCCGACGGCCTCGATGCGTTCGCCGTCGATGAGCAGATCGGCTTTCCGGCAGCCGGAAGCGCCGACGATCACGCCGCCTTTCAGCAGCTTTTTCATACGAATCCACTCCTTTTTGTTTGGTTGGCTACCCCGCATCATTCCTCTTCGGCCTTCGGCGGATATTTTTCGCCGGTCCATCGGTTTGGAAAGTTTGACGTGCACAAAGCACGCCCGCACTTTCCAAACCTTGCCTCGACAAAAAATCTCTCGCCGGATGCTCTTGAGGAATGATGCGGGGCAGCCTGTGTATTTGCCGGTTGATACTATTCTGTATTTTATTCTATCACTGCGGCGGGGAAAAGGGAATCCCCTTTTTCTGCGGGAAATGCCGCCGCGGCGCGAATCGACGATTGACAGGGAAAGCGTCCAGACCGTATAATGGGGCTGTACCGGTTATCCAAAAAGGAAGGAGATATGTTCCATGCTGCAAATTGAACATCTGACGAAGACCTACGGCGAAAAGAAGGCCGTGGACGATCTGAGCCTGCACATCCTGCCCGGTGAAATTTACGGCTTCATCGGCCACAACGGCGCGGGAAAGACGACGACGCTGAAATCCGTCGCCGGGATCCTGCGCTTCGACGCCGGAGAGATCCGCATCGGCGGCACCTCCATCCGCACGGACCCGCTGGCCTGCAAGCGGAAGCTTGCCTACATCCCGGACAATCCCGATCTCTATGACTATATGACGGGTATCCAGTATCTGAACTTTATTGCGAACATTTTCGGTGTCAGCGCGGCGGACCGGCAGGTGCGCATCCGCGAGCTTGCGGAGCGCTTTGAGCTGACGAACGATCTGGCCCAGCCCATCGCCGCCTACTCCCACGGCATGAAGCAGAAGCTGGCCATTATTTCGGCCTGGCTCCATGCCCCGCAGCTCGTCGTGATGGACGAGCCGTTCGTCGGCCTGGACCCGAAGGCCGCCCATCTGCTCAAGGGCATGATGCGGGAGCTGTGCGACCGCGGCGGCGCGATCTTCTTCTCGACGCATGTGCTCGAGGTTGCGGAAAAGCTGTGCGACAAGGTCGCCATCCTGCGTGCGGGCAAGCTCATCCGCTCCGGCACGATGGACGAGGTCAAGGGCGACGACTCCCTCGAGGAGGTCTTCCTGGAGCTGGAGGGCGAGACATGCTGAGTGCCCTTCTGAAAAAGCAGCTGCAGGAGATCTTCCGCAGCTACTTCTATAACGCCAAGCAGGGCAAGGCCCGCTCCCGCGTCTCGACGGTGGGCTATTTTGCCTTTTTTGCCGTGCTGATGGTCGGCGTGCTGGGCGGCATGTTCACCTATCTGGCGCATTCCCTGTGCGCGCCGTTCGCCGCAGCCGGGATGGAATGGCTGTATTTTACAATCATGGCCATGGTCGCCATCGTGCTCGGTGCATTCGGCAGCGTATTCAACACCTATTCGAGCCTCTATCTTGCCAAGGATAACGACCTGCTGCTGTCCATGCCGATCCCGGTGCGCACCATCCTGTTGTCCCGCCTGCTGAGCGTCTATCTCATGGGCCTGCTCTATTCCGGCGTTGTGCTGCTGCCCGCTATGATCGTCTATTGGGTCACGGTCTCGGCTGCGCCCGCCGCCCTTGCGGGCGGTCTGCTGCTGTTTGCCCTTGTCACGATCTTCGTGCTGACGCTCTCATGCGCGCTGGGCTGGGTCGTGGCGAGGGTCAGCCTGAAGCTGAAGCACCGCAGCATCACGGTGGTACTGACGTCGCTGCTGTTCCTCGGCGCTTACTATTTCGTGTATTTCAAGGCGCAGAGCTTCCTCTCGGAGCTTGTGACGAACGCAGCCTACTACGGCGCGCAGATCCGCGGCAAGGCCTATCCGCTCTATCTGATCGGCCGTGCCGGGGCCGGCGACGGCCCTGCCATGGCGGTGATCACCGCCGTGGTGCTCGTTCTGTTTGTCCTGCTATTCTGGCTGCTGTCGCGCAGCTTCCTGCGCATCGCCACGGCAAGCGGCAGCACGGTGCGCCGTGTCTACCGCGAAAAGACCGCCGTGCAGCGCGGTGCGGGCACGGCCCTGCTTGCGCGGGAGCTGCGGCACTTCGGCGGCAATCCCAGCTATATGCTCAACTGCGGCCTCGGTATCCTGCTGCTGCCGCTCGGCGGCACGGCCCTGCTATGGAAGCGCGATCTTCTGGATGTGCTGCAGCCTATGGTCGGAGGGCAGGGGATCGCGCTCATCCTGTGCGCGCTGGTGTGCCTGCTGGCATCCATGAATCTCATGGCTGCGCCGTCCGTTTCGCTCGAGGGCCGGACGCTCTGGCTCGTGCAGTCGCTGCCGGTCCGGCCATGGCAGGTCCTGCGGGCCAAGCTGCAGCTGCAGCTTGTGCTGACGGCCGTCCCCGCGCTGATCGCGGCGGTCTGCGCAGCCGTGGCTGCCGCGCGCCCGGTGGGAGAGACGTTCCTGCTGCTGGCCGTTCCGCTCGGCTATGTCCTGCTGCTGGCGCTGTTCGGCCTGTTCGCGGGCCTGAAGCTGCCGAATCTGACGTGGACGAATGAGATCACGCCCATCAAGCAGGGCGGCAGCGTCATGCTGGCCCTGTTCGGCGGCTTCGTCTATGCGGGCCTTCTGCCGCTGGCCTATTTCCTCGGGGCAGACGCCCTGGGCCTTTCTGCCTGCCTTGGAATTTATCTCGGCCTGACGCTGGCGCTTGCTGCCGTGCTGTATGTCTGGCTGCGCAGGCGCGGCGCGGCCGTGTTCGCGGCTCTGTAACAAAAAGGAGAGAGTATGAACGATATTCTGGAGGTCCGACACCTCGTCAAGCGCTTCGGCGATGTGACGGCGGTGGACGATCTGAGCTTCCGCGTGCGCGAGGGCGAGCTGTTCGCCTTCCTCGGCGTGAACGGCGCGGGAAAATCCACGACCATCCACATTCTCTGCGGCCAGCTGGCCCGCGACGGCGGCAGTGTGTGCGTCTGCGGCGCGGACCCGGACGAAGCGCCGGAGCAGCTCCGCCGGAGCCTCGGCGTGGTGTTCCAGAGCTCCGTGCTGGATCAGGCGCTGTCTGTGCAGGAGAATCTGCGCAGCCGCGCGGCGCTTTACGGCATCCGGGGCACGGCGTTTTCCCGCCGTCTTACGGAGCTGACGGACCTGCTGGAGCTGGGCGAGCTGCTGCGCCGCCCCGTCGGCAAGCTCTCGGGCGGCCAGCGCCGCCGTATCGACATCGCCCGCGCCCTGCTGCACCGGCCGCGCCTGCTCATCCTGGATGAGCCGACGACGGGCCTTGATCCGCAGACGCGCAGCCTGCTGTGGCAGGTCGTGGCGGGCCTGCGGCAGGAGGAGAATCTGACGGTCTTCCTCACCACGCATTATATGGAGGAGGCTGCGGACGCGGGCTACGTTGTCCTGCTCGACCACGGCAGGATCGCGGCGGAGGGCACGCCGCTGCAACTGAAAAACACCTATGCGCACGATACGCTCACCCTATACGGCGTGGGTGAGGCGGACGTGCGGCGGCTCGGCCTGCCGTATGCGCCTGCGGAGCAGGGCTGGCGCGTCACCGTGCCGGACCCGGCTGCCGCTGCGGAGCTCATCCGGCGGGAACCGGCGCTGTTCCGCGATTTTGAGCTGACCAAGGGACGGATGGACGATGTGTTCCTCGCCGTCACGGGCAAAAAGCTGGCGGGAGGTGCGGAGAAATGACCGGACTCGGTGCGCTGATCCGGCGCAACAGCAAGCTGTATTTCAAGGATAAGGGCATGTTCTTCACCTCGCTCATCACGCCGATGATCCTGCTGGTGCTCTATGTCACCTTCCTCAGCCGGACGTATGAGGATTCGTTCCGTTCTGCCCTTGCGGCAGCCGGGGCACAGGTGGAGGACTCGCTCCTGCATGGCTGTGTCGGCGGGCAGCTCATCTCGTCGCTGCTGGCCGTCAGCTGTGTGACGGTGGCCTTCTGCTCGAACCTCACCATGGTGTTCGACAAGGTCTCCGGTGCACGGAACGACCTGACCGTTTCGCCGGTCCGGCCCGCTGTCCTCTCGCTGAGCTATTATCTGGCGACGTTTTGCACCACGCTGCTCATCAACGGCATCGCCGCGGCCGCCTGCTTCGGTTATCTGGCGCTGACGGGCTGGTATCTGAGCGCTGCGGACGTGCTGCTCGTGCTGCTGGACGTGGTGATCCTGGTGCTGTTCGGCACGGCGCTGTCGTCCTGCATGATCTTCCCGCTTTCGACGAACGGGCAGGCCAGCGCGGTCGGAACGATCGTGAGCGCGGGGTACGGCTTTGTCTGCGGGGCCTATATGCCCGTTTCGAGCTTCTCGCCCGTGCTGCAGAAGGTCATCGCCTTCCTGCCGGGGACGTATGGGACCGCTCTGCTGCGCTGCCATGCGATGCGGGGCGTGTTTGCGGAGATGCGCCGCATCGGCTTTCCGGCGGAGGTCGTTTCGGGCATCCGTGACAGCGTGGACTGCAATCTCTATTTCTTCGGCCATGCCGTAAGCACAGGCGCGATGTATGCCATCATGCTGGGGAGCATCGCCGCGCTCATCGGCCTTTACGTCCTGCTGAACCGCCCGGGACACGGAGGAAAGCACCATGGGTAGAGCCTCCACCAGACAGAACAAGACGCCCTATCAGCTGGCCCGCGAGGAGCTGGGCCTTTCCCGCGAGCGGGCGGCGGAGCTGCTGGAGACCATCCCGGCGGAGCGCATCGAGCGCATCGAAAGCGAGCGCTCCCTGCCGCGGCCGGACGAGGTGCTGCGCATGGCGCAGCGGTATAAGAAGCCGTCGCTCTGCAATGCCTACTGCGCCCGCGCCTGCCCCATCGGGCAGGAATATGTGCCGGAGATCAAGCCGAAGGAGCTTCCGGCCATCGTGCTCGAGATGCTGGCGACCCTCAACACGCTCGGCCGCGAGCGCGGCTGCCTCATCGACATCTCGGCCGATGGCAGCATCGATCCGGACGAGCTGGCGGATTTCCTGCGCATCCAGCGGGAGCTGGAGCAGATCTCCCGGACTGTGGAGGCCCTGCAGCTCTGGGCGGAAAAAATGATGGCCGACGGCCGCATTGACCGTGCGGCCTATACGCGGGAAATCTCCGCAGCGGGAGAAAAATAGCGGGTGTTAATTTGTACATTTGAGCCTTTATTTTCTGCGCCCGGCCTGATAAAATAAGACCATACACAGCGGATCCGTAAAACCCACCCAGATACAGAAAAGGAGAGTAACAATGGTTATTTTTATGTTCGGCATCGTGCTTACCATCGTGCTTTTCATTGCCATGGGCTTTGTCCGCGGCGAGGGCATGAGCTGGAGAGTCAACAAAAAGCAGCTGCTGGCGCTGGTCGGTGTGCTCGTCATCGTGTTTTCGTGCTATGTCTCCATTCCGGCAGGCCACACCGGCGTCGTGACAACGTTCGGCAGCGTGGAGAACTACACGCTCGAGGCCGGCATGCACTTCAAGCTCCCGTGGCAGGAGGTCATCAAGATGGACAACCGCGTGCAGAAGAGCACGCAGGATATGTCCTGCTTCTCCTCCGACATTCAGGAGGTCAGCATGACCTACACCGTGAACTATCAGATCAGCAAGCAGGATGCCATGACGATCTATAAGACCATCGGCATCGGCTATTACGATACGGTCATCGCCCCATGCATCACGGAGTCGGTCAAGATCGTCACGGCCCAGTATACGGCTGAGGACCTCGTCTCCAGCCGCAGCCTGATGGCCTCGCAGATCGAGGAGGTCCTGTCCAAAAAGCTGGCGGCCTACAACATCGAGCTGGTCGGCGCTTCCATTGAAAATATGGATTTCACGGATGCCTTTACGGATGCCGTGGAGGCCAAGCAGGTCGCCGAGCAGAACAAGCTCCGCGCCGAGACCGAGGCACAGCAGCGCGTTCTCGAGGCCAATGCCGCTGCGGAGATCAAGCGCATCGAGGCGGAGGCTGATGCCTATGAGCTGACGACCCGTGCCGAGGCCGAGGCCGAGGCGAACCGCAAGATCGCCGAATCCCTGACGGAGGCCCTTATCGCCTATACTTACGCGGAAAACTGGAACGGCGAGCTGCCGACGTTCATGACGGGCGACGGCGCAACGCTGCCGATGTTCGACATGTCGGCCCTGCTGAACGGCACGGCCGATAACGGAACGACCGCCGCGCAGCCTGCGGAAT